>NZ_CATWFF010000196.1 GCF_958350005.1 uncultured Megasphaera sp.
CCGTACGACAACATGTATTATACTATAGAGGACGGATGGTGTAAAGTTTTTTACAGGATAATTTTGGCATATGACTGTGAAATGGTATCCGCCGCCTGACGAGCTGTATTCAGGATATGTCCCGTATTCTCCGGTGTAATCCGGACTTTGGGAACACTAACACTGATAGCGGCAATAACCTTTTTAGGAAATGCAAAAACAGGCACGGCAATACAATACAGGCCCAGGCTGAACTCTTCATCATCTAGGTAATATCCCTGTTCTCTGGTTTTAACAATTGTCTCATACAGCGTATCCAGGGAAAGGGGACTTTGATCAATGGGACGGATCAATGGTTCTGGAAAAAGCTCCTGTATATCTTCTCTATCCATATAAGCCAGAAGGCATCTTCCTAATCCAGTACAGTATAAGGGATATTTTGTTCCCAAAATGAAATTAGGACGTAACAGCTGATTCGAATCCTGTTTGGCAATATATTCCAGCTGACTGCCAATACGAATTCCTAAATTAACCGTTTCATCTGTAACATCATTTACTACTTTCATCGCCGCTTTTGCCTGTTCCAGCCATAAGGGGGCCGCATTTTGAGAGGATAAGGGACGCAGGGCCCGCAGCGATAAGCGGTATTTTTTATTATAGGGATTCTGGTACAGCATTCCCGCAAATTCCAGCGAATTAATAAGCCGCTGCACCGTACTTTCTGGCTGTCCCGTAAGGGAGCTAAAATCGCTGATGCCAAATTCTTCCCGATCGGATTGAAAACAATCAAGAAGAGCCAAACTTTTTAAAATCGAACTATTGTATCCCATCGTATCATCTCATTTCTATTGCAATTCTTACGGCTGCCGTTGAAGCGCAATCGTACTGCGCTTATATCTTTGGCTGTATTATATCACATAATATCGAGAAAAAAACATCCGGCTCCGGCAACATACGCCATTACAGAGCCGGATGCACAATATCCATCACGCAGACTTACTATGGTTATACATGCGAATATAACTCATACAGCTGTTTAAAGACAGGTAAGGATCGCCGAATCATATCAGGATCGACGCAATAGGAAATGCGGCAGTATCCGGGGCAACCAAATTCATCACCGGGGACGATGAGGATGTTCAGTTTTTTTGCGTTTTCCATAAACTGGTTTGCGTCACCATCAGGTGCTTTGACAAATAAATAAAATGCCCCCGAGGGATATACACACTGAAAGCCGATGTCTGTCAAGCCGTGATAAATCAATTTCCGATTACTGTCATAAATGCCGATGTTCGCAGTTTTCCCCTGGCAGGCCAAGATGACTTTCTGAAACAGATGCGGTGCGCAGACAAACCCCATAGAACGTCCGGATCCACATACAGCCGTGAAGATCTCCCTGCTTCCGTCGACCTCATTAGGCACGAGAATATAGCCTACCCGTTCCCCTGGCAACGACAGCGATTTGCTATAAGAATAACAGATTACCGTATTTTTATAAAATTCAGGAACATATAAAACGGGAAGACCATCATAAATAACTTCCCGATACGGTTCATCAGAAATTAAAAAGATAGGATGTCCAAATTCGGCCGATTTGCAGCGCAGAAGCTCACCCAATTTCATCAGCGTATCTGCAGAGTATACGCTTCCTGACGGATTATTAGGCGTATTGATGATGACGGCTTTGGTATGGGATGTAATCGCTTCTGCCAACCCAGTCATGGACAGTTGAAACTGTTCCGTATCTGGCGGAACCATGACGAGGCGTCCGCCAGCATTTTGAATAAATACACGGTATTCCGGAAAAAAAGGCGCATTTACGATAATTTCATCTTCATTTTCTGCAATAAGAGCCCGCAAAATAATAGCCAGAGAAGCAGAGGCCCCACAAGTCATATAAAAATTATTGCCGGTCACGTTGGCTTGGAAAGTTTGGTTCATGTAGTCGGCCACTCCCTGCCGGACAACAGGATCTCCCGGAGCCGGCGTATATCCATGTATTGCAGCAGGGGCCTCTTCCCGGGCCAGCCGGACAATTTCATCCTGTACACAGTTTGGGGCAGGAATACTGGGGTTGCCAATACTGAAGTCAAAGACATTTTCTTTTCCTACTTTTGCGGCCTGTTCCTGTCCATAGTCAAACAGGGCGCGAATAGCCGAGCGTTTTGCGCCTAATGCATACATCGTAGTATCGTACATATACCGTTCCTCCCTCACTTTTTCTTTTTTCCCAAAGCACGAATGTCTTCAGCAGCCTTATCCGGTACGCCGGCTAACCGTAACGCACACTGTTTCTTAAAATCCAGATGGGATAAGCTGGAATACATCACTTTCTGTGCCTGAGGCGATCCGGCGCCATGCATACTTTCAACTAAAGCCGTACCGCCGGTCATATTTTCGATAAGCCGGGCAACGCGCATACGGTACTCTGTCGGTATACTGTCGACGCCGCGGAAATATTTATCTACATACTTTCCAATATCAGGATTCTTTAAATCCGATTCAGACGGCAGCGTTGCTACAAGTCCACCAGCAATATCCTGAGCCAGACGGTCAATATCATAAATAAGGCGCGTTACATTATGCTTTCCAACATTGGCCAATAATGGATTGACATAGTATGAACCGCAGGGCAATGGCTTTCCTTCAGCAGAGCAGGCAATGGAGCAGGCATACAGCGTTTCGGCCAGATGAATCATTTCATTGATTTTTTCTTTAATATGTCCAGCTTTCCCATATCCGCTCATATCGGCCATTGCCGCAGCGGCACCTATGACAATATCGGAAACGCCGCCTTTGCAGCCTCCATAATTCTGGCGGTGATAGCAGGCAAATCTAGATACCAGATCTCGTGTAAACTCGACTTCACCGCACATGAATACGCGTTCCCACGGCACGAATACATCATTCAGCACAGTCAGACATTCACCGCCGACAATGCCAAAATTGGCATTACCCTGATCCAGTTTACCTTCCAACTTACGGTCATCGTTGGTCTGACGGCCAAAGATATGAATAACTCCTTCAGCATCAACGGGCAGCGCACAACAAACTGCATAGTCTTCTTCACCAGGAATCATGCCCATTGTAGGCATAATCAGCATTTCATGGGAATTGACCATTCCAGTCATATGTGCCTTAGCCCCACGTAGGACAATCCCCTTTTCGTCTCTTTTCACGACATGGACAAATAAATCGGGGTCTGCCTGATTTCCTGGCCGCAGGTTACGATCTCCTTTTGGATCCGTCATGGCACCGGCGACCATCAGGTCTTCATCCTGCCAGTATTGCAGAAATTTCTTATACCGTTCATGATAGTTGGTTCCCAGTTTCTGATCCATTTCATATGTCACACTGTATACAGAATTATTGGCATCAAAACCAACACAACGCTGGTAACAGGTACCGGTCTTCTGCGACAGTGTCCGCAGCAGCTTTACTTTATTGAGTAAATCCTCTGTGCTCTGATGAATAGAAGTAAATCGGTTGATTTTCTTTCCCGTCATATGGGATGTCGTTGTGGCCAGTGTTTCATACTGCGGATCATTAGCGACGACATAGGTCATGGCTGCTGCGTTAACATGGGCCTTAATAAAAGGATGTTCGATCACTTCTGCCCCTTCATATAATTTGCCTTTAATATATACT
>NZ_CATWFF010000197.1 GCF_958350005.1 uncultured Megasphaera sp.
TTATATGATACAGCACCCTGTCCTTTATCATTTGTTATACAAAAACGCCTCTGCCGGAAAGGTTTGTCCCAGCAGAGGCGCTGTGCTGCATCGTGATTCACGACTCTATGTGTTTCTATCCCGGTCAGGCCAGAGCCGCATCCAGGGCGGCTTTGACATGAGCCTTAATTTCATCATACGACTGGCCTGGCTGTGCTTCGTACAGTTTTTCCTTGCCAATAAACAGGGACGGTACGTAATAATACGAATGGCCCTGCACAGCTTCCGGCTGTTCTGATTCTTCATACCACATAACAGGTACTGTGCCATAGGCCGGATTTTCTGCAATTAATTCCTGAACTGCTTCCCGGGCGCCTTTGCAGTAAGGACATCCATTCAGATAAAATGCTGTAATTTCTTTCATACTGTATACCTCCTTATGCATGATGGCCGCAATCGTGACCACAATCATGGCCGTCATGGTGTTCGTGATGACTGCACTGGACATGAGCATCAAACTGCAGTGTCCCGTCCAGCAGGGCACGAACGGCTTCGTCAGCTCCGCCCTGTACACCGCCATACAGCTGAATGCCCGCACTGCCTACAGCCTGCTGCGCACCGGCGCCGATGCCGCCGCAAATCAGCACATCTGCGTGGCGGTCCTGCAGAAAGCCGGCCAGCGCACCATGTCCGGTGTCCAGCGTATCGATGAGTTCAGCAGATACGATCTTCCCATCCGTCACCGTATACAGCTTAAACTGCTCGGTCCGGCCAAAATGCTGAAAAATCGAACCTTTTTCATAGGGTACTGCAATGATCATTCCGTCGTCATCCCTTTCCTGTTCCATATGGTAAAAGCAGATATAATTGACATATGTCAATTATATCTGCTTTTATACACCTTGTCAACGCAAAGCCGCTATGAAGCAGCCCGTACATTGATGCTGACAATGTAAAAATTCTGCACATCAAAGGACAAGCTGTTGCCGTGATCGTCGGAATATACGTAAAGCGATTTATCCTGATACCCGTAAATCTGATCTGCTGAACCATATACGTTACCCAGTACATCTGCCGTCATGCCTACAGTGACACCGCCCGGCGTTGCCAGGTTATCTGCAGTACACGTCACATAGGCAGCAGTGTGGTCGCGGTCCAAAAAGCCGACAATAAAGCTGCCGCCGTACTGCCAGGTCGTATACTGTACACCTGTGTCCGACGTCATCTGTGCCGACTGACTGGGATCTCCGTATATGCTGCGGACATACTCGTCTGTGCATCCCGGACCGACGCCGCCAACGGCTATTTGATCTGTCGAAACCTGAGCAAAGGCCAGAGAGGACACAGCCATGCAGGCACATCCCAGTGCGGCTGTCACGAGCTGCCGTATTTGCTGCATCATACTACGGTCGCCTCCTTCCTATTCATTCCTTTTGAGGGACGACTTTATTATATACCTGCACGATACAGATGCAACCCAGGAAAGGGGCCAGCTATGGGCTACGTAGTTTCATACAGCGGTTTTAAGGATAATCCCAATTGATCCAGCAAGTCTTCTACAGACGATGTACCGGTCTTCTTCGCCGCTTCCCGGACGATATGGGCACAGGCCCGGGCATCATCCAGGGCCTGATGGTGGCGGAAGGAAAATCCCAGATATGCGGCAACCGTATCCAGTTTATGATTCGGCAGATCAGGCCAAACGCGGCGGGAAATTTCTACAGTACACGCATAGGACGCCGATGGCGGCTGCAGGCCGTAGGTCTTGATCAGGCTGCGCAGAACCCGCGTATCAAAGACGGCGTAATGGGCGACGAGAATGCGTCCGTCCAGGTGCGGGCGAATAGCCGGCCACAGGGCATCGAACTTGGCTTTGCTGCGGACCTGTTCCGGCGTAATACCGTGAATGCGGATGTTATCCGGCGAAAATACCATAAACGGCGGCTGTATCAGCGTATACGCTTCATCCGATACGGCACCGCCGTGAACGGTAACAGCAGCCAGGGAGCAGGCACTGTTGGCATATTTATTGGCAGTTTCAAAATCAATGGCTGTAAAATCAAGCATTTTTCTATCTCCTCTATCTGGCATGACCGTTGCCGTACACGCAACAGTCCATGTCTTAGTACATACATTCAGTATATACTATTCAG
Organism: uncultured Megasphaera sp.; assembly: GCF_958350005.1. Classification (GTDB taxonomy): domain Bacteria; phylum Bacillota; class Negativicutes; order Veillonellales; family Megasphaeraceae; genus Megasphaera. The sequence continues at coordinate 2,133 of NZ_CATWFF010000197.1, forward strand.
CAGCCTATGTATACGCCACAACAGCAGCCAAGCGAGAGCTTCCTTTTTCTTGACGTGCTTACGGCCAGGAAATTCCCATACCCTGAGCGGCAGCCCGGTCATAGATGCGGCGCGCTGTGACGAGATCCTGCAGGGCCATGCCGACGGATTTAAAGAGAATAATCTCTTCATCGTTCTCCCGGCCCGGAAGCGTTCCGGCTATGACCTGACCGATATCACCGGTAAAATCGCTGTGCTGAATCAGTCCCTGTTCCAGAGGAATGCGCACATCGCCTGCTTCAGCCAATACAGCATCAGTCGAATCGAAATATATCTTATGAGCCCGCTGCAGGACGACGCTGTCCAGTTCCTGCATATGAGGCTGATACGAGCCAATGGCGCTGATTGTCGCACCTGCTTTGACCAGATGCCCGTCAAACACCGGTGTCGTCGCCGACGTAACAGTTACGATGAGGTCCGCATCCCGAACTGCATTATCCGATGAACGAACGGGCCGGATCACGGCTTTCGCGGCAAGGTCTTTCTCCATGGAGGCCGCAAAGGCCTGTGTCCGTTCCCAGGACCGGCTGAATACGCGCACTTCCTGAAGGCCTGGGCAGGCGGCGAGCATCCCTTCCAGCTGAGCTGCTGCCTGGCCGCCAGTACCGATGAGGGCACCGACAGCACAGTCTGCTCTGGCCAGGAGAGAAAAGGCCGCGCCTGTCGCGGCACCGGTGCGGAGCTGTGTCAGATACGTGCCGTCCATGATAGCTTCTGTTATCCCGGTCCGGCCGTCAATAAGCAATACCTGTGCCGGCGCCGTCGGCAGGCCCTGTTCGGCATTATGGGGAAAAATATTGACGATCTTGACAGCTGCCGTTTCCAGGGACGGCAAATATGACGGCATAAACAAAAAGCACCCGTCCTGCTCCGGCGCCGGTATCTGCGTACGCAGGGGAACGGCGCCCTTTCCTTCTGCAGCCAGTCGAAAAGCCTCTTTATCAGCTTCAATGGCGTCGCTCATGGAATATACAGCACGCATGTCTTCTTCACTCAGTAACAGCATAGGAGTCCTCCTCACACTACGAACAGGGGATTATGATTTTGCATGGAGCGGCCACGGCTGCATGGCGCCTCCTTCTTCAGCAGGGCGGCAGGTCTGGGCATAAATGGCCAGACAGCCTTTTTCTTCTTTTAAAGGCGGGCAGATCCACTTCCGGCGGCGGCAGGCCAGCGTTTCCTCATGGACGCACAGAGAAACCGTCCCGGCAGGAATATTGATTTCAATCGTATCCCCTTCTTCTACGAGAGCAATAGGGCCGCCATCATAGGCTTCCGGCGAGACATGGCCAATAATGGCGCCGTAGTTAAATCCGGAAAACCGGGCATCCGTCACCAGGCCCACGCTTTTGTGCAGGCCCAGGCCAATGAGGGCATCAATGCTGAGCATGAGCTCTTTCATGCCCGGCGCACCTTTACAGCCTTCATAGCGAAT
>NZ_CATWFF010000198.1 GCF_958350005.1 uncultured Megasphaera sp.
ATATATTCCTGCCGTACATCATTACTGCTCAAACTGGGACATATACAGCTCATAATACAGCCCTTTCTTTGCCATCAGTTCGTCATGAGTCCCGCTTTCGCAGATCCCCTGTCTCGTCAGGACGACGATGCAGTCAGCATGGCGGATCGTCGCCAGACGGTGCGCAATGATCAGCGTCGTCCGGTGGGCCGACAAATCCTGCAGGGCCTGCTGAATTTTCCGTTCCGTTTCATTGTCCAGGGCCGACGTAGCTTCATCCAGAATGAGGATCGGCGGATTTTTTAAAAATACCCGGGCAATGGCCAGACGCTGTTTCTGCCCGCCTGACAGTTTGACGCCCCGCTCGCCAATGGCACTGTCATATCCATCAGGGAGAGCCATAATGAAGTCATGGGCATGGGCCAGCTTAGCCGCATTTATAATCTCCGCATCTGTCGCATCTGGCCGGCCATAGGCGATGTTCTCCCGAATAGAATCGGAAAAGAGAAAGACGTCCTGCTGGACAATACCGATATGCCGGCGCAGAGATTCCAGCGTATACGAGCGAATATCACTGCCATCGACCATAATGGAACCGCCCTGAATGTCGTAGAACCGCAGGAGCAGGCTGGCCACGCTGGATTTGCCGGCCCCAGTAGGTCCGACGAGGGCCACCGTCTTGCCTGGCGCAATATCCAGATTAAAATGCTGCAGCACCTTGTCGTGGCCGTTATAGGAAAAAGTCACATCCTGAAAAGATACATGACCGACGACATCACCCATTTCCCGGGCCTGTACCTCATTTCGGACAGCCGGTTCCTGATTCATCAGCTCTTCATATCGCCTGTATCCGGCCAGGCCCCGCTGATACCGCTCGGTCAGCATAGTCAGCTGCATAATAGGACGGATAAAAACCATGAGGTACATGAGAAACGCCACCAGATCGCCAAGCCGCATAACGCCGAGCATGATAAAAAAGCTGCCTGCCGCAATGATAACCAGATTTGTCATGTTGGAGAAAAAGATAACACTGCTCGTTAAATAGGCTTCAAACATGAACGTTTTCTGCTGGGCCCGGCGAAGGCGGTCGCTGGCAATGGAAAACTTTTTCAGCTCCAGCCCTTCGTTGCAGAAAGACTGTACCAGTCGAATCGCATTCAAACTTTCCATAGCCTGAGAGCTGACAGCACCCATTTTTTCGCGGGCTGCCCGGAAGGTCTCCTTCATGCGCCGGTTCAGAAGAATCGTCCCTGCCGTCTTCAAGACAATAAGGAACAACACGAAAATGGCCAGCTGCCAGTTAATATAAAACAAAAAGAAAGCACTGCCGCACATGGTAATGAGACATACCATGACCAGATTGGGCATCTGAAATACCAAATCGCCAATTTCCGATATATCGCTGATAATGCGGGAAATGAGCTGCCCTGTCTTGGTATTGTCAAAGAAGGAGAAGCTCATAGATTCAATATGCGAAAACAGGCGGCGCCGCAGGTCGTTTTCAATATGTGTCCCCATGCCGCGGCCAAAATAAGATACACAGAAAGACAACACCATGCACAGGACGTACATGGCAAACAGCAGCGCCGCCGTATGAGCCAGCATCAGCATATTGCCGGCCGGCAGGATGGTCTCCAGAATATAGCGGACAATCATGGGAAAGGAAATTTCCATGCCTGCCGTCAGGACCGAACCGAGGAGGACAAAGACAAGTGTCTTATGATATGGCGCATAACACGCCCATAACTGTTTCATCACAAACTCCCTTCACAACAGCAGATACAAAGAGAACGGGATGCCGAAGCAATCCCGTTGTCTCTATACTGCCAGATTATTGATGTGCCGTTTCCAGGGCCAGGTACTCGCCGCCCTGACGATGTGCAGCAGCTGCGTCTGCAGCCGTTTCCGCCTTCGCATCGTAGTGTACCGGATTGATGACAGCCACTTTGACGGCTGGCTTCAGTTCCTGCAGCTTTTCTACCAGGCCCAAATGGCCTTCGCTGTGGAAATTGCCGACTACATGATACACGACTGCATCGGGATGAGCCGTCACATAATTGGCAATGCTTTCGGCCATGGCGTCATCCTTCAGGCACTGGGCCATGAACATGGGCTGTACCATCTGGGGCGGTACGGTCATGCCGCTAGGCGTATTCTTCATGCCAGCCATAACAGCGGCAAATTTTTCCCGGTATGCCTCCGAACCGGCTTTATGGACAGCCGGCAAATATCCCTTGTCCGCTTCCGCTATGCCGTCCAGACTGCGGGACTTGGCATAGGCCGAGGCCATGCGCCGGGGAATGTTGCCGGTCAGCACGGGAATACCGTGAATCTTGGCAAATTCGACGAGAGGCCGGTATGCCGTCTGGTACTGTGGCCATGGACGGGACTGTTTCAGAAAATCTTCTTCTGAAATCTTGCCGGCCAGATAGTCATTCATGACCGGCTGTACATCCCGTTCAAACATTTCCATAGACAGGACGAGCTTGTCGCCATGGAGCTTATACAGCTCTTTCAGGACGGCATATTCGGCATCGTGAATGGGCTGACTGTCATGAAATTCGCCGAATACGACGACCTGATAGGGCTGCAGTTCCCTGGTCATTTCCGGCACCGTCACGGGCTGGACATTACTGCTGCGAAACAGCACAACTGGTTCGGCCGCTGCTGCATTGACTGCCGACAGCAGCGTAAAGGACAGCAATACGACGGCCAGGACAACCAGCTTTACCAGTACGCTTTTTGTTTCCCACACCCCATTTCCTAGAATTTCCATTCTGCACCTGCGACCCAAGTACGGCCTGTTAAATATACATCATAATTTTCCTGATCAAAAATATTATCTACTCCGGCAAAATTTCGAATTCCTTCACCATATTTCTTATTAACAGTCAAGTTTACTGTATTGTATGTAGCATCTTTACCTTCAGCATCTCCGCTGCCCCCCATTTGGCTACTGCTACTATAACGGTACTTATTAACCCATTCACTCCATAAGAGAACACTATAGCCATAAGGATTTAAGTCATCATAGGAAAGTTGTAAGGTTGTAATATTTCTAGCTCTATCCGGTAAGCGGGAATCATCTACTTTATCCTTAGCATCCAGCCAGTTGCTCGTCGCTTTAACGGAGAAATACTTATTCAAATGACGGCCCAGTTCCAGTTCTACACCATTAATCTGTGCCCGGTCTACATTTTCATATTGTGCCGTCATAGAACCGTCCGGATGAATCGTATAGGGGGATAGAATCATGTTTTTGACATCATTTTCAAAATAGGTGATTTTTCCCCAATTCTTATTCCATTCTCCTTCATAGCTGATATCCCAGGATTCCGATTCTTCCGGCTGCAAATCAGGATTTCCTAAAACCGTTACTGTCGATGGCCCCATAGCTCTCTTCATAGACATATACAATTCGCTAACAGTCGGCGCTTTAAAGCCTTTACCCCAGTTAGCTTTAATACGATTATGATTATTGAGGAAATACGTAGCCCCTATCTTTGGTGTCGTCTTGCCGCCAAAGGAACTATCATGATCATACCGTACAGAAGGAACGACTAACAGCTTATCACCGACCATCCATTCATCCTGTACATAAGCAGCATA
>NZ_CATWFF010000199.1 GCF_958350005.1 uncultured Megasphaera sp.
CTTAATCCTATAATTTTTTATATATTCTGCCATACTTTTTTATATAGCTGCCTAATTTCCATTATTTACGGTACAATCCCATGGCATGAACTGCTTTTTCATAAGTTTCGCTGGCTTTGGCATGGGCTTTGGCTGAACCTTTGTCCAGAATATCATCCAGATCAGGATGCTTCAGAAGTTCTTCATACCGCTGCTGAATCGGTTCGAGTACAGCAATCACTGCATCGGCTACGTCTTTCTTGAAAGCGCCGTATCCTTTGCCGGCATAAGCCTGTTCCACCTGTTCGTGTGTCTGATCGGTAACAGCCGACAGGATTTCAATCAGGTTGGAAATGCCAGGCTTCTTTTCCCGATCATAATGGACAGAATTTTCACTGTCTGTCTGGGCCCGCTTGATCTTCTTTTCAATATCTTTCGGCGTATCGAGAAGGTAGATCGTAGCCGTTGTGTTATCATCAGACTTGCTCATCTTCTTCGTCGGTTCCTGCAGGCTCATGACGCGCGTACCGTCCTGGCCAAGATAAATTTCCGGAATCGTAAATACATCGCCATAGAGCCGGTTAAACCGCTGTGCCAGGTCGCGGGTAATTTCCAGGTGCTGTTTCTGGTCATCGCCGACAGGAACGAAATTCGTCTGATACAGCAGAATATCGGCTGCCATCAGCGGCGGATACGTCAAAAGTCCGGCAGGAATCGAATCGCCCCGTTTGGACGCCTTATCTTTATACTGCGTCATCCGTTCCAGTTCGCCGACATAGGACAGGGTCGTCATGATCCAGCCCAACATGGCGTGCTCCGGCACTTCTGACTGCACGAACAGCGTCGACTGTTCCGGATCCAGTCCGGAAGCAATGTAAATAGCAGCCAGAGCCCGCGTCCGTTCATGGAGCAGCTTCGGGTCCTGCGGCACCGTAATGGCATGCTGGTTTACAACACAGTAATAGCATTCATTGCCTTCCTGAACTTTGGAAAAGTTGCGCAGTGCGCCTAAATAATTTCCCAGTGTCAAATTCCCACTCGGCTGAATGCCGGAAAAAATAACAGACATAGTCATAGCCTCCTCATAAAAAAATCCTTCCATCCCTCATAGATTAGGGACGAAAGGAAAGAGTATTCCGCGGTACCACCCTGGTTGGCAAAAGCCCGGCTCCGACGCGCTGTCATACGCGCTCTTCTTTATAACGGCAGAAGCTCCGGCGGCGCCTACTCGGATATTCGGGCCGCATCTCCCGGGTCCATTCCCAGCCGCGTCCTCACTGCCGGACTCACACTGCCACCGGCTCGCTGTAAAGGGTGTCACGACGGTACTTACTCCCGTTCTTCGACGTTTACTTGTATGTCCCATATTGTATAACCTCCCTCTATCCTTGTCAAGCTCTGCAGCAGACCTGCCATTTTTGTTATAGCAATACGGAGAAATTCATCTTGCTTTTCTGCCCTTTGTCTGTTATAATACAAGCATAACAAATAAGCGTTATTTGTTAATAGTAACTGGTATTCAATTTCATTTTCCAGTTTTATTTCTCAGGAGGTAATAACGATGAAAAAGTTTGTATGCGGTATCTGCGGTTATGTATATGAAGGTACAGAAGCTCCGGAAAAGTGTCCACAGTGCGGCGCTCCGAAATCCAAATTCACGGAATTAGTTGTCGGCGAAAAAGAATATGCTGATGAACATAGAGTAGGCGTTGCCAAAGGCGTTGACGAAAAAGTTATCGAAGGCTTACAGCTTAACTTCACTGGCGAATGCTCCGAAGTTGGCATGTATCTCGCTATGAGCCGCGTTGCTGATCGTCAGGGCTATCCGGAAGTTGCTGAAGCTTACAAACGTATCGCCTTCGAAGAAGCTGAACACGCTGCAAAATTTGCTGAACTCCTCGGCGAAGTTGTTACAGACGACACAAAGACAAACCTCGAAATGCGTGCTGCTGCTGAACAGGGCGCCTGCGCTGGCAAAAAAGAACTGGCTACGCTGGCAAAACAGCTTAACCTCGACGCTATTCATGACACAGTTCATGAAATGGCAAAAGACGAAGCTCGCCATGGCCGCGTATTCGACGGCTTGCTCGCTCGTTACTTCAACAAATAAGATATATTTCATGTCTCAGAAAGACGGCTGCTCTGGCAGCCGTCTTTTTTTATCTGTCTCCTCTCCCCTTGCGCACAAGTCAGTATATACAAAAGGAACCTCCGTCGCCATACAGCAATGGAGGTTCCTTTTGTATTGCCCTGCTCTGCTTTAACAGAAGCAGACAGGTTTATTTTTCCGGATCAACCGGATTATCCAGGGAATCTGGATATCCATGAATGGCAAAATCTGCGGCAGCTGTAAACAGAATATCTGTCGATGAATTAAGGGCCGTTTCCGTAGAATCCTGGAGTACGCCGATAATGAAGCCTACGCCGACGACCTGCATGGCCAGATCATTGGAAATGCCAAACAAGCTGCAGGCCATAGGTATGAGCAGCAGCGAGCCGCCAGCTACGCCGGATGCACCGCAGGCACCAATAGCCGACAGGACACTGAGCAGCAGCGCCGTCGGAAAGTCGACGTAAATCCCCAGCGTATGTACAGCAGCCAGGGTCATGACCGAAATGGTAATAGCCGCGCCGGCCATATTAATCGTAGCCCCCAGCGGAATAGAAATAGTATACATATCCGGATTCAGGCCAAACCGTTTAGCCAGCGCCATATTGACAGGAATATTGGCAGCTGAACTGCGTGTAAAGAAGGCCGTTACGCCGGAAACCTTGATGCACCGCCAAACGAGCGGGTACGGATTGCGTTTAATCTTGCAGTATACAATAAACGGATTGACGACAAAGGCAAAGAGCAGCATGCAGCCAATGAGCAGAACGAGGAGCTGTGCATAGCCGATAAGAGCGCTGAGGCCGCTGGACGAAATGGAATCAGCAACCAGCCCCATAATACCAAAAGGTGCAAAGCGGATGATCCACTGTACACACGTCGTAACAGCAGCGGCGCAGTCATCAAGGACGGCCTTGGATGCAGCGGATACGCGGCGCAGGGCAACACCGAAAATAGCAGCCCAGCCGAGGATGCCGATATAGTTGCCAGTCATCAGGGCGTGTACCGGATTATCAACGATGTTTTTCAGCAGCGTAATCAGGACTTCCGCAATGCCTTCCGGAGCTTTATTCGAAGCAGCTGTAACATCAAGCTGCAGCGTCAGCGGGAATATGAAGCTGGCAATGACGGCAAACAGTGCAGCCAGGAATGTGCCAACGAGATATAAGATAATAACTGATTCTATATTCGAATTGTGGCCTTCCTGTTTGCGGCTCAGTGCCGATGCGACGAGGACAAATACCAATACCGGCGCAATGCCTTTCAGCGCGCCGACGAATAAAATACCGAGCAGGGACAATTCCTTGCCGGCTGCGGGAAAGGCCGTGGCGACAGCAATCCCGATGATCAGACCGACGATGATTTGCTGAATCAGGCTGATCTTGTTTAAAGCATGTAAAATAGCTTTCATCTTCTTACCCCCCATAAAAGCTAATCATAAAAAATAAAATAAATATATGCTCATACCATAGTTATGAACATGTTATTAGTG
>NZ_CATWFF010000200.1 GCF_958350005.1 uncultured Megasphaera sp.
TTCACGGGGCTTATGTTTCAAATTTTTCGGGACATTTTCATAAATGCTTGACATGCGATTATCCTCTCCTCACCAAACAACAAACCAGGCCCTGCACAGATACGAGTGCAGGGCCTGGTTGTATTTCTAATGTTCTGATTTGTTTTTATTCATCATAATGCGGAGAATTTCCTGATCCGTAATCTGCATGCCGTGGCTGGCCAGCTGGCCAAGATTATGAATACATTCGTCAGCATCAAAGGCTACCAGTCCGTCATGACCGCTTACATACACCCCATCCAGCGCTAAGATGACCGCGCGGACAGCTGAAGTACATGCCGACGCTACTTTTATGGAACAGCTGTTGGCAGCTCCATCACAGACCATGCCGGATATATCGCCGGTCATGCTGCAGATTGCACGGCTGATGACAGTCAGTTTATCCTCTTTGGCCAGCAGCCAGGCCATGCCGGCAGCCGCTCCCATACAGGCCGTAATAGTCGCACAGAATGCGGAAAGTTTCGGCAAAAAGGCATGGGCATAAATGGCTGTCATATGCGATAAAGCCAGGGCCCGAAGCCGTACTTCTGGTGAGGCCTGTACGTAATCAGCCACTGCTACGACAGGCATAGTTGCGGAAATGCCCTGATTGCCTGAGCCGGAGTTAGTCATAGCCGGCAGTTTCGCGCCACCCATACGGGCATCTGACGCGCCGACAGTCCGGATGACAACCTTCGACAGTAAATCATTGCCGAGCAATCCCCGGTCCTGCTGCTGTCTCATGGAGCAGCCAAGATGGAGGCCGTAGTTTCCCGTAAGGCCTTCCTTAGACAACGCATCATTTACCACTTCTGACTGGCGCAGAAATTCAATCTGTTCCAAAGGAACCTGTTCTGCAAATTCCAGAATATCTGCCAGGCCCAATCCCTGGAGGAAAAAAATCTTATCATCTTTGTTGCCGCTATCTGTCTGCGCAGCAGAAAAGATGGATTCACCGTCTTTTTCAATGGAAATGACATTCGTATGCCCATTGGCAATACATACTTTTACAGCATGATGTTCACCTTTTACCAGGGCTTCAGAATACAGGACATAAGGTATTTCTTCGGCAATGCCGACTGTAACCAGCCCTGTATCTACCATATGTGCGCCCTGCTGCACCGCTTCAGCAGACGCACTTTCCAGGACCTGCAGCCCTGCATCCGGATCGCCGCCCAAAGCACCGACAGCGGCAGCAATCAGCAGGCCAGGCCGTCCCGTACCGGGAACCATAACGCCCATGCCGTTTTTCATGAGATTCGGCGATACCCTTGCTTCAATGGACTGTACCGGTTCTCCCAGTTCGCGGGCAGCTACTGCCGAAGCATAGGCCAGGGACACCGGTTCTGTACAACCCGTAGCCGGAACGACGTCTGTTTTTAATATATCTATCATTCGATTCCATACAGTATTCATGACAAGCTCCTCTTTTTACGAAAATGCCAGGAACGGCGAAACAATGAGCAGTAATCCTGTAATAATGATAATTTTCAGGCTAAGTCCTTTGTACTGGTGCAACATGGGGACCTTATATACCAGATATGCCGGAATCAGGCAGCCGACCATGCCAAAAATAGGACTGCAGATGGACGTAAAGCTGAGGACCGGCGCATTCAGCACGATAGCCCCCCACGATACAAGGATGGCAAACACGAGAATACCGTATTTTACCAGGCTCTTGTTAATCTTTTCTTCCGGCATGATGCGGCGCAGGCAGTTCAGGGCAATGCCGTGACAGGCTTCGCGGAAGCCGAGGAATACGCTGAAATAGGCCGTCATGACGGCAAAAATATTCAAGATGAGGCTCATGAATTTTACGGAATTTCCTTCAAACCCCTGGGCGGCCATAGCCAGGGAAGAAATATTCTGCGAATATGCCAGTACAGCCTGATCATGGCCCATGGCCAGATTAAAGGAAATGGCATAGAAGAATACGACGACGAAGAGAATGCCAAAGGCAATATTCATGGCCCGCAGCGATTTATACCGCGCTACTTCAATGGATTTATTATGGGCCCGGTACGAAATAACCATGGGGCTGAGACTTTGAATAAACAGAATCGACGTCAGCGTAAAGGGCAGCATAATAATCGTTTCTTTAATCAGATAGTCGAAGTCCGGGAAGGCACCGAAGTTGGCAAAATCCCAGTGCTGAATCATAATGAGCCCTAAAATGGCAATAACGCCGATTTTCGTCAGTACCATTCCGGTAGACAGCTTGAACAGCAGTTTTTCTCCCCGCGATGCCAGGGCAACGAGAATGCAGATAATAGCCAGGCCATACAGCGGATTTTCTGACAGCACCGCATCAGTTACGCCAAAGGTATGGAGGAAGGAAGCACTGTCATTGGTAATAGCCGTTGAGTAGACAAATACCCAGATGACGAGCATGACAAAGTACAGTATGCCCAGGAAAAATCCCCAGTTCTTGCCTAAATATCCGCCAATGATGCTGGGATAATCTTCGGCCTTTTCTGCTGCTGCCAGCGTGTTGATAAACAGTTTCTGGAATAAATACATGGCCGGATAGCCAATAATGGAAGAAAGCAGGTAAATCCAGATGCCGGCAATACCTACCTGAACCGGCAGGAATACGATTCCCGCACCAATGGCCATGCCGATGCTCATAATAACCCAGCCCCAGTCGGTACTGTCAAAACGAACGGCTTCTTTCCACTCCGCTTCTGTCATGCCGGCCCGTCCGGCACGTGCTGCAGCTCCTGCCCCGCCAGGCACGGGGATTCCTTTTTCCAATTCCATGTTCATTGTCTCCTTTACCTAATAATACAAAACCAATACGTACAAACTTTTTTGCCTCGCCGCGTTTATTCCCGCCGAATCCGATTGAGATAGCGGTAAATTGTAGGCTCCGATACGCCAAGCTTATCAGCCAGAGCTGATATGCCGCCTTTCAGCAGGAACAGGCCATCGTCATGCAGATCATGGGTCACCTGTATCCGCTCTTCGCTGGACAGCCGCTTGGCTTCTACGGGATAGGCAGACAGACGTTTATCGATCATACTCTCGATGGCATCGCCAGCCGTCGTATGAAACGTCTCCCGTATGACCGGTTCCGGCGCCTGTGTTTCTTTGGGCTCTGCTTCATTCACATCCAGGCCCATCAGAAACAGCTGATCCAGCATACCGCGAATGGATGTATAAGCCTGTACATCGTAATTCAGGCACAACACCCCTTCTACAGTACCTTCTGCGTTGCGGATAAAATACGATGACGACCGGAACGTATGACCAGTACTGCCTTTACCGCAGTAATTAACTACATAGGGAATTTTCTCTTCCTGTTCCTTCTGCAGCAGTTTCAGCGTAAAATCCGTCAGAGAACCGCCGACATGGCGGCCGCTTAACTGTCCGTTGGCAATGGCTACAATCGAGTGTTCCGGATCGGACACATCATGAAGAACCACTTCGCAGTATTCCCCCAAAGCCTTGCCCAAAAACGCGACAAGAGGCACATATGCATCTAATTTTCCCATTTGTTCCCTCCTGTTTCTTATTACAATAAAATTTTATCATCACTTTAATAT
>NZ_CATWFF010000201.1 GCF_958350005.1 uncultured Megasphaera sp.
ATTTATGGCCTGGGAGAAGCCGGTATGGCTTACGGCAGTGGTGGCAGCGGCGCCGTAGGCGCTATCAAGGATTTTTCCCGTCTTATTATTGGTGAAGATCCATTCAATACAGAAAAAATATGGGAAAAATTCTTGAAAAAAACCTTTTGGGGACAAGGTGGAGGAACCATTATTTTTACAGCGATTTCTGCATTGGATATTGCATTATGGGATATTAAAGGCAAAGTGCTGCAGGTTCCGGTATATCAGTTATTGGGTGGAAAGGTTAATTCCAAACTTCGAGCATATGCGTCGCAACTCCAGTTTGGATGGGGACCTGTAAGAGAAGCTAAAGCAACAGTTTCAGAATATGCAAAAGAAGCTAAAATCGCTGTAAATGATGGATACGATGCCATTAAGATTGATGTATTGGCATTTGATGCACAGGGAAATGTGCAGGAACATTTAGAAGGCCCCTTGCCTCACTCTATTATTGCTCTAGGAGCTTCGCGTGTGGCTGCTATACGAGAAGCAGTTGGTCCGGACGTAGATATTATCATTGAAAATCACGGACATACGGATTTAGTAAGTGCCATTCAGTTTGCTAAAGCGATTGAGCCGTATAATATTTTCTTCTATGAAGAAATCAATACGCCTCTCAATCCATCATTACTGCAGGTTGCTAAGGAAAAGATTGATATACCCATTGCATCAGGAGAACGAATCTATTCGCGCTGGGGATATTTGCCTTATTTCCAAAATCGCTCTATTGATGTTATTCAACCTGATTTAGGATCTTGCGGCGGTTTCTCCGAATTCAAGAAGATTGCTGATATGGCTCATACTTATGAGGTATCTGTACAGGCCCATGTTGCTGGAACAGGAATTGCTGAAGCAGCAGCACTTCATGCTGAAGCCAGCATTCCTAATTTCTGCATTCATGAGCATCATCAAAAAGTGTTGTTGCCGGAATATCAGGAATTGTGCAAATATAATTATCAACCTGTTCATGGTTCCTATACAGTGCCGGAATTACCGGGAATCGGTCAAGATATTACGGAAGAAGTATATAAACAATCTGATTATGTAGTTGTTCAATAGAAAAGGGGGAAATACGATGATTGGAGATTGCGCAAATTGTAATTGCGGCCATGTTTGTGCTGTAAAGGGGATCAGCTGCAAAGCCGTGGATCAGGAAAAAATTTTGGGATTGTATACGGAAGAAGAGAAAAAGATCATGGAGGCCGCTGCTTATGTGGAAGCGACGTATTACATGCAATACACCCGTATTCAGGAAACCGCTGCGTTTGCTCAAAAGATGGGGTATAAGACACTGGGATTAGCGTTTTGCATTGGCATCAGTAAGGAAGCGGAATTGATTGCCAAGTATTTTTCCAAGTTTTTTACCGTATATTCTATTTGCTGTAAGAATTGTGGCATATCCAAAGATGTACTGCACTTGAAAAAAGTTCATCCGGAAAGTGCTGTAGAGAGCATGTGTAATCCGAAAAGTCAGGCACAATTTTTAAATGAACAGCATTGTGAACTATTTATCTCAGCAGGACTATGTGTCGGCCACGACTCATTATTCAATAAAGCCTGCAATGGGCCGGTAACCAATCTGATTGCCAAAGACAGAGTATTGGCACATAATCCGATTGCAGCCGTATATTCCAGTTATTGGAAGGGAAAATTGGGGATCAATGACTGATTATACAGGATGACCGGAACCGTCAGGAGTTTCAGAGGTATTGAGATTCCTGACGGAACCAGTTCATACAATCCATAGATATATAGCGAGGGGTGACAGTATGACACAAGAAAAGAGCGAGCCTTTTTTTAAGCGATTTTCAATACAATTAGTTTTACCTATAGTGTCTGTTGGACTGGCCATTGCCATAGACCAGATCCTGCCGAGAGCGATCGAGCAAAAAACAGTAGCGCATCCTTATTTTACCTATCTTTTGGGTATTACCTTGTTGGGCTATGTGGGAATGATCATAGTGGGAAAATTAAGATATGCCCAATGGTATGCTACAGCTAATTATATCGCTCCGTTTTATGCAGGCGTCACATTATTTTTAAATGTTCTAAATATAGTAACTGCCAAATATGCCATACTTCCAGTTCTGTACTTTCCGGCTATCGACCGGGTATTATCGGTATTGGTCAATGATGCGGCTTACTTGGCAACGTGTGTTGTCTATTCGTATCGACTATTATTTATGGGCTGGTTTTTGGGAGCACTTGTAGGAATTTCTACTGGAATTATGCTTGGATTCAGTAAGGCTGCTGATTATTGGATATGGCCGTTTATTCGTACTATCGGTCCAATTCCGTCAACGGCATGGATTCCGCTGGTACTGGTTGCCTTTCCTTCCGTTGTTTCGGGAAGTGTATTTCTGATTGCCCTGGCCGTATGGTTCCCGACAACGGTCCTTACAAACAGTGGCATTGCCAATATTAAGAATTCCTATTTTGAAGTGGCTTCCACGCTGGGCGCAGGACGGTGGTATCAGATTTTTAAGATTGGCGTTCCTGCAGCTATGCCCAGTATTTTCCAGGGATTGTTTAACGGTACTTGTGCTTCCTTTATTACGCTGGTAACGGCGGAAATGTTGGGCGCCAAATATGGGTTGGGATGGTATATTAACTGGCAAAAGGAAATGATGGCCTATTCCAATGTATATGCCGGCCTGATTTTGATAGCCGCCAGTTTTTGTCTTATTCTTACGGGATTATTTAAATTCAGAAATTATATCTTAGTATGGCAGAAGGGGGTAATAAAATGGTAGGAGGGATCCAGATACAGGCAGTAGATAAAAATTTTGTCAATGCATCGAATGAAACGGTGCAGGCATTATCGGATGTGTCCTTAACGATTCATCCAGGCTCATTTGTATCCATTATCGGTCCTTCTGGCTGCGGGAAATCTACGCTGCTGCGGCTTATATCCGGACTGTCTCATCCCGATAAGGGGCGTATTGTATTGGACGATAAGCAAATAAGCTCCCCAGGCGATGATCGTGGGTTTATGTTTCAGGAACACAATTTATTTCCCTGGCTGACCATTTATGATAATATTGCCTTTGGCCTGCGAGCCAGAAAGTTATATAAAAAAAACAAGCAAAAAGTAGCTGACATTTTGCATTTAGTGGGATTACATGGATTTGAATCGTACTACCCTCATCAGTTATCTGGCGGCATGTGCCAACGGGCATCGTTGGCGCGGGCATTGGTTGGAAATCCCAAAGTATTGCTGCTGGACGAACCGCTGGGCGCATTGGATGCATTTACGCGGATGAACATTCAGGATGAGATACTGCGTATCTGGAAAGAAGAACACATGACCATGGTCATGGTGACTCATGACGTGGATGAAGCTGTATATTTATCCGATACGATTGTCGTGATGACTGCTCGTCCCGGCAGGATTGTCAAGTTAGTTCATGTTGATTTGCCCCGTCCTCGCGATCGAAGTGCTGAAAACTTTTTCCACTATAGTTCAGAAGTACTGAGGCTTCTGCATTATGGCGGGACAGTGCCAGAGCCGGAATATTACTTATAATGTTATAT
>NZ_CATWFF010000202.1 GCF_958350005.1 uncultured Megasphaera sp.
CTTTTTTTCACCATTTCCATATTGTAATGGGCAGAAGAAGTTAGCAAAAAAATATTGATAGAAAGATATAAATATATTATAGTTATAGCAGGGGAATTTCGGGGACTATCATTATTGCATTATCTGTTGGAATTGGGTGATAAGATGAAATACTACAGTCGTTTAAAATCACTTCGTCAGGAAGCCAAAATGTCACAGGCTGATGTGGCGAAAGTGCTGAACTGTTCGCAAGTGGGGTACGGCATGTATGAGCTGGGAAAACGAAAGATTTCCGTTGAAAAAATGATGGTACTGGCCCGCCTGTACCATGTGTCTCTGGATTACATGGTCGGCCTGACTGATGAACGGCAGGGTCAGGTCGTCTGGGACGACGCCGGTCAGGAAGAGTTTTAATCCCATAGAAAAAGGACGGCAGGTGCATGGCATCTGTCGTCCTTTTTAGATATGTCTGGTAATTTATACGTTGAAACGGAAATAGGTAACGTCGCCGTCCTGCATGACATAGTCCTTGCCTTCCAGGCGGACCAGCCCTTTTTCCTTGGCAGCCTGTTCGCTGCCGCAGGCGATGAGGTCGTCATACGAAACGATTTCAGCGCGAATAAAGCCCCGTTCAATATCGGTGTGAATCTTCCCGGCTGCTTTCGGTGCCTTCGTGCCTTTGACAATCGTCCAGGCCCGTACTTCATCTGCACCGGCGGTGAAGAAGTTGATCAGTCCCAGCAGGGAATAGCTGGCCTTAATCAGTTTGTCCAGACCCGATTCAGGCAGGCCCAGATCGCTCAGGAATGCAGCTGCTTCGTCGTCAGGGAGTTCGGCAATTTCCGCTTCAATTTTGGCGGAAACGGCAACGACCTGTGCCCCTTCTTTGGCGGCAAATTCCTTGACTCGCTGAACATGCGGATTATCATCAGGATTTCCTGCTTCGTCTTCGCTGACGTTGGCAATATAAATAATCGGCTTTAACGTCAGCAGGTTCAGTTCCTTGACGTACGGCAGGTCGTCTTCTGTCAGGCCTGCTTTGCGCGCCGGTTCGCCGTCTTCCAGGGCATCCAGCACTTTGCGGACAACGGCATATTCCGCTTTGGCTGCCTTGTCGCCGCACTGGGCTACCTTGGCAATGCGATCAGCCCGTTTCTGTGCCGTTTCCAGATCGGCCAGGCACAGTTCCGTGTTGATGACGTCAATATCCCGGATCGGGTCGACAGATCCGGCTACGTGGGTAATATTGCTGTCTTCAAAGCAGCGGACTACTTCTGCAATGGCATCGGTTTCGCGAATGTGGCTGAGAAATTTATTGCCCAGCCCTTCGCCTTTGGATGCGCCGGCAACCAGTCCGGCAATATCGACGAACCGCATGACGGCGGGAATCGTCTTTTTCGGCTTGTACATGTCGGTCAGGACCTGAATGCGCTGATCCGGTACTTCTACGACGCCGATGTTCGGTTCAATCGTGCAGAACGGATAATTTGCCGCTTCCGCGCCGGCTTTGGTAATGGCGTTGAACAACGTGCTTTTGCCGACGTTTGGCAGGCCGACGATACCGACTTCCAAATTGGTACTCAATGGTCAAACCACCTTTTTATTATTTGAATAAATGTAAATCTGCAATGCGCTGTACAGCTTCGATGGTGTTTTCTTTCGTGCCGAAAGCCGTAAGACGCAGGTATCCTTCGCCGTGAGGACCGAAGCCGGAGCCCGGTGTCGTAACGACGTGTGCTTTTTCCAGCAGGAGATCGAAGAAATCCCAGCTCTTCATGCCGTTTGGCGTCTGTACCCAGGCATAAGGCGAGTTCGTAGCGCCATAGACGGTAAAGCCGGCTTTGGTCAGGCCGTCGCGGATAATATGGGCATTTTCCATGTAGTAGTCTACGTCAGCCAGGCACTGTTTCTGTCCTTCTGGGCTGTAGTATGCTTCGGCTGCCCGCTGAATGACATAGGCTGTGCCGTTGAAGAACGTGCACTGACGGCGGTTCCAGAGGGGATTCAGTTCTACCGGCGTGCCATCGGTTTTATAAGCCACGCAGGCTTTTGGTACGATGACATAGGAGCAGCGAGTGCCCGTAAAGCCGGCGCACTTGGAGTACGAACGCAGTTCGATAGCCACTTCCTTGGCTCCTTCGATTTCAAAAATGCTGTGCGGTACGCCTTCTTCGGTGATGTACGTTTCGTATGCCGAGTCGTAAATGATGATGAAATTCTGTTCCTTAGCCGCTTTGACCCAGGCTTTCAGTTCGTCTGCTGACATAGCCGTGCCCGTCGGGTTGGAAGGGTTGCAGAGATAGACAATGTCGACTTTTTCTGTCGGCGGCTGCGCTTTGAAGCCGTTTTCTGCCGTGCAGGGGAGATATACGACGCCGTCGTATATGCCTTTTTCTGCATTCCAGTTGCCTGTGTGGCCGGTCATAACGTTGGAATCCAGGTAGACCGGATATACCGGATCAGCTACGGCAAATTTCAGGTCGCTGCTGAAGATTTCCTGAATGCAGGCAACGTCCGTTTTAGCGCCGTCACCGACGAATACTTCATCTGCATCGAGATGAATGCCGTGCGGTTCGTAATCCCCTTTAATAATGGCTTCCCGCAGGAAATCATAGCCCTGTTCCGGGCCGTAGCCGCGGAACGTTTCAGCTTTGCCCATTTCGTCGACAGCCTTGTGCATTGCTTCGATAATGGCCGGTGCCAGGGGACGGGTAACGTCGCCGATGCCCAGGCGAATGACTTTAGCTTCCGGGTGTGCTTTGGAGAAAGCTTCTACTTTTTTGGCAATCGTTGCAAACAAGTAGTTGCCAGGGAGTTTTAAATAATTTTCATTTACATGAGCCATGTATGTTAGTCCTCCTCATATGACAAGATTAATTATGAACATAATCTATTTTACTACAATACAGAAACGTTGAAAAGATATGCAAATTGCTCTGCCTTATGATAAAATAAAATTGCCCCCATTCGCAGGGATGATTACAGCGGCGGCATTGTATGTTGAGGAAAAGGACGGGAAAGTTTATGAAGAACGTCAGGAAACCATGTTTAATTGCATTTTTTTCACATGCCGGCATGAATTATGTCAGTGGTAAGATGGTGTATTTGCCCATTGGCAATACCGAACGGGCAGCAGGCATGATCTGCCATCATACAGAGGGACATTTGTTCCGTATCCTTCGCAGGACGGCCTATCCTGCTGCTTATGACGACGTCGTTGTCGAGGCGAAAAAAGAGCTGCAGTCTAATGCCCGGCCGCCATTGGAAAACGTTCTGCCCGGCATTGATGAATACGATGTCATCTATCTGGGCTATCCCAACTGGTGCGGCACCATGCCCATGCCGGTCTGGACCTTTCTGGAAACCTATGATTTCACAGGCAAACACATCCGGCCCTTCTGCACCCATGAAGGCAGTGGCTGGGGACGCAGTCTGGAAGATTTGAAAAAACTGTGCCCTACGGCGACGATTGAACCGGGCCTGACCCTGTTCGGCACGACCATTCAGGACGCTGACGATGACGTGCGCCGCTGGCTGGACTCGCTGGAATCGTAGCGTGTCAGGAAGA
>NZ_CATWFF010000203.1 GCF_958350005.1 uncultured Megasphaera sp.
GAAGTAGATTAAGGTGATAAAATGAATATTGCAGTAGCAGGAATCGGGTATGTTGGGCTGTCGAATGGATTATTGCTGTCTCAGCATCACCATGTGGTGGCACTGGATATTGTGGAAGAAAAAGTGCATATGCTGAATCAGCGCATATCTCCTATTGTCGATGAAGATATATCGGAATTTTTACAGCGCCGAGATATTGATTTCCATGCGACCCTGGATGCCAGAGAGGCGTTCCAGCATGCCGATTTTGTGATTATTTCCACGCCTACTAATTATGATCCTGTCCGTAATTTTTTTGATACATCTTCTGTAGAAGCGGTCATTCAGGAAGTTTTGGACATCAATCCTGCTGCTGCGATGATTATTAAATCTACCGTTCCTGTTGGATATACGGCAATGATACGGAAGAAGTATCAGGTTGACACTATTATTTTTTCGCCGGAATTCCTGCGTGAAGGCAAGGCGCTGTATGATAATCTGCATCCATCCCGTATTGTTGTCGGCGAAGATTCACCGCGAGCCCGCGTATTTGCCGGGCTGCTGGCAGAAGGTGCCGTTAAGAAGGATATTCCCATGTTATTTACGGGCTCTACAGAAGCGGAAGCGATTAAATTATTTGCCAATACCTATCTGGCTCTGCGCGTCGCCTATTTTAATGAACTCGATTCGTATGCAGAAATGCGGGGCCTTCATACAGAACAGATTATTCAGGGCGTGTGCCTGGACCCGCGGATTGGCGATTTCTATAATAATCCGTCCTTTGGATATGGCGGATACTGTCTGCCCAAAGATACAAAACAGCTGCTGGCTAATTACAAAGATATTCCGCAAAATCTGATTACGGCTATTGTAGATGCCAACCGTACCAGAAAGGACCATATTGCCGATATGATTTTGGCAAAATGTCCCAAGGTTGTCGGCATATATCGGCTGACGATGAAGACGAATTCGGATAATTTCCGGGCCTCTGCTATTCAGGGCGTCATGAAACGGATTAAAGCCAAGGGGATTTCTGTCATCGTGTATGAACCAACGCTGAAAGAGTCGGAATTCTTTCATTCGGAAGTACTCCACTCGTTAGAGGATTTCAAGCGCAGAGCCGATATCATTGTGGCCAATCGCTGGTCCCATGATCTGGATGATGTGAAAGACAAAGTGTATACACGGGATATATTTGATCGAGATTAACCATATGGGGAATGAAGATGGATGTGATGAAAGGCCGTCTCTGTTCCCTGTATTTTTTTTGCCATATATACTATAATGAAAGTACTTCGTGATTAAATCCTGATAGTATATTGATTAAGGAGTGTTTGCTTGTGTTTGAAACGTTTTTTCTGTCCGTGCAGCAGGATATAAAACTGTTCTTGTTTTTTCCCATTCTTTGTGCTGTATTTCGGGCTATATTTATTAAGGCATATTGCCCCTATGAGTCGCTGACTGGACGATGGCGTGTCGTTTGGCACTGCTTTCGCTATGGCTTTTGGTGGGGCATGGATTTTAATGCCTATGTATTTTTACTCCCTATGGTACTGGTATCATTTCCGGGAACCTTTTTTCCAGATTATCATGCATTAGGTGATACGGTGCGCATGATCGCCGCCATGATCTATGCAATTGTTTTGTATGGAGCCTTTGCTGGGAAGATGATTTTTTACAGTCATTTCCACGATATTTATAATCATATTCTGCGGCTGGGACAGAAGGCTGAAAAGCGTAATCTTGTTGATGTCTTTTTTCATCAGGATCATGGGGCCTGGATTCTTGCCGGGCTGATTCCGTATGGTGCTGTGTGTTATGTGAGTCTTATGGGGCTGCTGGCTCTGCCAAGTATTCCGTATCCGCAGATTTCAGAACCGGTAGTATACTATCTGCTCAATACAGCTATTGTCTTGGGGCTGATTCTGGGCTTTTACTGGTTTCGTTATGGCGGTACGCTAAGCCATGACGATAAACCGGAATGGGATACGATTCCCAGCATCGTAAAAAAAGATATTTTCTTTGCCAAGGCTACCGTCGATGATTTAGTTGCATTAGAACAGGTAAAAAAGCATAAATTAAATGATGCCTATACTCATACCGATGCGCAGGACCTGAAGTCTATTTCTGGCGTTGTTCTGAATAGACAGGCTGATTTAAACGAGTATCCTAATCCCGTATATGCCTTTAAGCGGACCGCCAAGGGGGCAAAGATTTCCAAACCATCTCATATTTTTCTGATTGTTGGAGAAAGTTATGTACAGCAGTTGTTTGATCCGGCTTTTGCCTGCCTGAATCTGGTATCAGGAGGCGGCAAACTGATGGCGGATCCTCATACGGCAATATTGAAAAATTCAGTATCTGCCGGAATTATTTCCCGGCCTTCCATTGTCAGTCTGATGTCAGGAATATTCGATGCCGGTCTGGAATTAAATGAAAAGGAAAGCTTTTGGAAAGGTACCGTACCTACGGCTTTTCCGGTGCAGTTAAAAAAACTGGGATATCGCTCCACCTACTGGTATGGCGGAAATGTGACGTATGGGAATTTTAACCAGTTTGCTCCGGCCTGCGGATTTGACCGTGTTATGACGGCAACGGATTTCTGCGGTGCTGATGCACCGAAGACTTGGGTAGGTGTATATGACAACATCTATCTGGAAAAGGCGGCTCAGCTGATTCAGGAGACCGCATCAGATATGCCGGAATTCCACATGGTATATACTACATCCTACCATGGGCCATTCAAGATTAACCTGAAAAAATATGGGTATGATACGGAGAAAGTCATGCCGGATGCACCGGAAGATATCAAGAAAAATCAATCTCTGCAAAAGAATCTGGGAACGTTCTGGTTTTCTGATCAGGCTATAGGCAAGTTTATTGAAACCATGCGCGAGGCTTATCCTGATGCCTTGTTCATTGTAACGGCCGATCATGCTATTACGATGACGCCGCTGCAGGGAACGTCTCTGATGAAGCGGGATTGCTCTATTCGCGAACGGCATTGCCCTGTGTTTATGATGTATCATAAAGATATTGATCAGCGTATTTTTGCGGGCAATACGATTGGCGGGCATATGAACATTATGCCTACTGTATTAGAACTAATTGCACCGCAGGGATTTTCCTATTATTCTCTGTTCCCATCCCTGACAGAACAGATTGATCATGTCGTTACGCCCTATCACTGGCTGCGTGCAGACGCCTATGGCACGTATGAGAATACATTTTATCAGCCTTTGGGAGCCGGACATGCGGAATCTGATATTCTGGAAGGCCCTTTGCCGTATCAGGCGGAACATCAGGCCTGGAAAGACCTGACTGGCTATATGGTTCGCCATCCGGAACTACTGGAACCGGCGGAACAACTGATTCGTAACATATAACTAATCTGAATGGAGGAATGTGTCATATGTATATACCCTTTGATCCTAAGAAAAAGGTTTTAATTACAGGAGCTGCAGGATTTATTGGCTTTCATCTGGCGAAACGGTTGCTGGAAATGGGGACTGTAGTTCGCGGTCTGGATAACGTGAATGATTATTATGATATTCATTTGAAAG
>NZ_CATWFF010000204.1 GCF_958350005.1 uncultured Megasphaera sp.
TATTATTTTATTTATAATTCCATTTTTATTTAATTTAAGGATATATTATTTTCCATTTTTCTGGAAGATACGGTTCTTCATAATGCCTGTACGTTTTTTAATAATTTTATTCCTCACGCCCCATTACGATAACATTCACGCCACCATGTTGTATAGCCGTGCGAATGGCCGCTAATCGTTCATCAGACGGCGTAGTGAATTGATGCTGCTGCAGACCGGCTTCTCTGGCTTTGCTGATTCCCATATTATGATAGGGAAGCAGATGAACCGTTTTCAAGCCTAACGTCTGAATATACTTACGAAGTAACTCAGCATTTTCGATCGTATCATTTACCTCTCCAATAAGGGGAACACGAATGATAATCTTCTCCTTCATCCCCGGTATCTGACAAAGCAGTTCCAGGTTCTCCCGAATCACATCAGGATATACACCGATATACTGTTTATGGAGCTCTCGATCCATAATTTTCATATCAAACAGAATCCAGTCACAATATGCAGCCAGGGCGGCTAAGTCATCATAGTTACCAAACCCGCTTGTTTCAATAGCTAATGTATATCCTGCGTCTGTAACAGCCTGAGCTACTTCCCGGGCCATCTTTCCATGAGAGAGTATTTCACCACCGCTTAAGGTAATACCGCCGCCCGATAATGCATAATAGTCCTTGTCTTTAGCCAATTCCTTCAGCAGTTCTTCTATGGTAAACTGTTTGGACTTCGTAAACAGTGCCCCAGTACAACACGCTTCTATGCACATACCACAGCCTTGACAGTGTGACCGTTGTATCTGAACGATTCCGTCAGCACCGGCAGATAAGGCGCCAACTGGACAAGATGCAATACAGCGTCCGCAATGAATGCATTCTTTTTCCCGATACAACAGGCCAAATCCCGGATCTAATAGTTCCGGATTATGACACCATTGGCACCGCAAGGGACAGCCTTTAAAAAATACAGTCGTCCGAATTCCCGGCCCATCTTCCGTAGAAAACCGCTGTATTCCACCAATATATGTCTGCATGTCAACTTCCTCCCATCTAAAGACAGCGCGCCGCTGCGCCTTATATAGACGAAGCGGCGCGCTGATGCGTACCCTTTTCAATTCCGTATTAAAAATCGGGGCGATGTGCTGTACGACCAATCAGAGCTTCCTGTACATCACTGTCCAGTTCTACAAAATATGCCAGATATCCCGCTACCCGTACCAGAAGATTACGGTAATTTTCCGGATGTATCTGAGCATCTCGCAGCGTTTTATCGTCAACAACATTAACCTGAATGTGTTCACCCATATGTTTGAAATACGTTCGAATAATCGTTTCCAAAACAGCCCGTCCTTTTTCTCCTTGAATACTGCGTGGATCAAATCGAATATTATACAGGCAGCCATCTTTGGCATTTTTCTGATCCAAATGTGCTACGGAATTGATGCATGCCGTCGGTCCGCTGACATCCCGGCCCATAGCAGGGGAACAATTATCATTAACTGCATCGTAAGCAAAGCGGCCGTCTGCAGAGGCCAAAACACATTTGCCCTGTGATACGTTCATAGACTGGGATTCTACAACTTCCACAAAATGCCCGCCCCGAGAATCGCGATATTTTTCCAGACTTTTAGCATAATGACGAACAATATCTGCAGCAATAGCATCTACATAGGCATTATCATTGCCATATTTTGGAGCTTTTTTCAACAACATTTGTCGTACATCTTCTTTACCCTTGAAGTTGCAGTGAATAGCTTCCATCAATTCCGAAACAGACAAACTGTGTTTTTGATTCACCAAAGTATCAATGGCCGCTACTGCATCGGCAGTATTGCCAACGGCAACACAGAACGCGCCGGATTCATAATACCGAGATCCGCCCTGCTGCAGAGATTTACCTTTGGTAATGCAGTCGTTTACCAACAGTGACGTAAAGGCAACCGGCATTCGTTCAGCATGCAATGCGCCAACAATATTAAATCCCCGTATCATAAGATCCATAAAGTAGTCAATTTGCGTATATAAGGCCGCCTGCAGTTTTTCCAGCGTATCCAGAGACTCCAGATCTCCCGTTTTAGGACCAAGTTGTTTTCCTGTCACAGGGTCAACACCATTATGCATGACCAATTCCAAGGCCTTCAGATGATTAACATATCCGACAGTCGGCCGTCCGTCAGAAGCACCGGCGACGCCAGGCTGCACACAGCCATGAATACCCCAGTTACGCGCTTCGGCCAACGTACATCCAGTTTTTTCCTGCACCATGGGTACGACCAGTTCATCATTGAAAAATGCCGGCGTAGACATGCCAGCCTGAATCATTCGGATTCCTTCCTGAATCAGTTCTCGATTTAAGCCGGGAAACCAGCGCACAGACATGGTAGGCATCGCTGTCTGCACAGCCTGATTAGCTTTCAGCATCAGAAACGACACGGCATTCGTAGCATCTTTTCCATCAGCTGTTTGCCCGCCGATGATGATATTCTGCCACAACGGATAGCCGGCAAAGGACTGACTGTAAAATTTATCCCGAAGTTTCATAATGTCAGTTACTTTGATGAAAAAGCATTCCAGAATTTCAATAGCTTTATCTTCCGTAATCCGTCCAGCAGCCAAATCAGCTTCATAAAAATCATTCGTATATTGATCGAATCGGTGGAATGATTCACCGTGGCCATTATTTTCAATATTCATAATGACATGAATAAACCAGACAAACTGTACCGCTTCCTGGAAGTTCCGGGCCGGACGGAGCGGTACCTGACGGCAGGCTTCCGCAATGTCACGCAATTCCTGTTTTCGCACCGCATTCGTTTCCTGTTCAGCCAGCTCATATGCTAAGTTTGCGTATCGAGCTGCATACGCCCCAGCAGCATCAATATCAATGCAGCAGGCTTTCCAGAAATCCACTTTTTTCTGCTTTTCCTGACTATCAACGACAGTCCTGTCAATCTGTTTTTGACACTGTTCTTTATAATACAACAGACCATGACGCAGCAAATCGTAATAGTTAGGCAGTACATGACCCGTGCCGCAATCGCGGTTGCCAACTGTCATTATCCCACATGATTCTGCATATTTAACAGATTCCGGCAAGGCTTCACTGACGATAGCATCAAAGCTTTTTCCTTTCCATTGGGGAAGTACTTCCAACAGTATGTTCCGATCTTCATCGCTCATTTCCATCGGATCGCTTTTACGAGTTGTAAAGTCGTCCAGTTCCTGAAGGATCCACTCCGATGTATATTCGGGAAATACAGGACAGCTGCGCGGCTTATCTGCTTGATTACCAACAATTAGTTCTCCCTTTTGAATAAAAATCGTCATATTTTTCAGAATATGATCCAACATATACGCTTTCTGCAGTACCGGCGGCTCAAACGCATATTTCTGAATCGCTTCCGTCGCTAACTTGGCCCGTTCTGCACTAACACTGGGCTTATGGTCCGCCTGCATCTTCTTTAACATGGCTACCCGATCAGTCATTTGATAAAATTGCTGTTCCATTCTGCATCCCTCCTATAAAACGATAATCCATTCATATCT
>NZ_CATWFF010000205.1 GCF_958350005.1 uncultured Megasphaera sp.
TATACATATAGTATAGTTAATTACAGGAGGGTTTATCATGGATTTTACAGTAAAACCTAATTCTCAGGCAGAAATTTCCGAACTCGTTACCGAAAATAATACGGCCATTAAAATGGGCAGCGGCAAATCACCGGTCTATGCTACGCCGGCACTGGTTGCCCTCATGGAAAACGCCGCCATTCTGGCTTGCGACAGCCAGCTTCCGGAAGGCTACAACACCGTTGGTATTTCCATGAACGTCAAACACGTTGCTGCTACGCCGATTGGCCTGAAAGTAACGGCAAAAGCTACGCTGACCGAACAGGACAGAAGAAAACTGACCTTCAAAATCGAAGCCTTTGACGATGCCGGCCTCGTAGGCGAAGCCGTTCACGAACGGTTCATCATCGAATCGGCTCCGTTCCTGGCCAAAGCAGAAGCCAAGAAAAACGCCCATAAATAAAAAGGCAGCCTGTGTGTCCTCTCTTCAGGACGGCAGTGACAAAAACAGACAAAAACAGACAAAAACATCCTCCCTGCGTTACTGCAGCAGGGAGGATGTTTGCTATACCCTCTTATCGATATATGACAGTTTCTGAAAGGTCTTTGCGCTGACTGTGCGGCGGCAGCGGCGTCACCCCTTCGGCGGCATAGCCCAGATCGAGCAGCATGACCACTTCTTCATATTCCGGAAGGTGCAGCGCTTTGGCTGCTTTTTCGGGATCAAAGAAATTAATCCAGCAGCTGTCTACGCCGGCATTGGCCGCAGCCAGCATCATATGGGTTGCCACGATGGACGCGTCTTCTGCGCCGGAATTGCGTTTTTCCCCAGGATAGACGAAGGCATGGCGGCTGTCAAAGGCAACGGCCAGCACCGTCGATGCCCCATACCGGCAGGGCGTAAGGGAATCAATGGCTGCCAGTCCTTCGGCTGACTGAATGACGTAAATCCGCTGTTCCTGATTGTTCTTAGCTGTAGGAGCCAGCCGGCCAGCCGATAAAATGGCATCCAGCTTTTCCGGTTCCACCGGCTGTCCATCAAACTTTTTGCACGAATACCGTGCTGCAACTACTTCTGAAAAATCCATGTTTAAGTTCCTCCTCTTCCCTCCGCTGCGGCTGTATGTCTCTGCCTGGCAGTGCGTATATATGCAGTAATATGGTCTTCCTCTTTTATTATATGTATTTTTATCGCCAAATACAACGGCCCCTGCCGGAAGCGGCTCCAAAGATACGATGCCTGCCGCTCCATGGACGGACAGGAAATTCAGCAGCCTTCATTTTTTCAGCAGGATTTTACCGTCTTTTGGCGAATGTTTCTGTATACAGATGAATATGGATGAAATCCATCTACTCATCGTCATGATGCAAAGAAAGGAAGGGTCATCAATGAATGAAGTAAAACCGCCGAAGAAGTCACTCCTCTATTACTACGGAATGGCTCTGGTGATGGTAATTGTATTTAATTCGCTGATCATGCCCCTGATTGAAGAAGCAAAAATTCAGCAGGTCAGCTACAGCACCTTCATGGAAAAGACGGACAACAAGGATATTGGCTCTGTCGAAATCAAAGATAATGAAATCACCTTTACGGACAAGGATAAAAAACAGGTCTACCGCACAGGTGAAATGAACGATCCCGATCTGATCAAACGCCTGTCCGACGCAGGAGCAGATTTTACGAGTGTGCCGGATCGCCAGGCCTCGCCTGTTGAATCGTTCTTTCTGAACTGGATTCTGCCGCTCCTTATCTTCTGGGGCATTGGCCAGTATATTTCCAAGAAGATGATGGACCGGTTAGGCGGCAGCGGCATGATGTTCGGCAAGTCCAATGCCAAGATCTATGTCCGGTCCAAGGCAGGCATTAAGTTTGCCGATGTCGCCGGTGAAGATGAAGCCAAAGACAACCTGGCAGAAATCGTCCGCTACCTTCACGATCCGTCCAAATATAAAGAAATTGGCGCCAATATGCCGAAAGGCATTCTCCTCATCGGACCTCCGGGCACGGGCAAAACCATGCTGGCCAAGGCCGTAGCCGGAGAATCACAGGTCCCCTTCTTCTCCATTTCCGGCTCAGAATTTGTGGAAATGTTTGTCGGCATGGGCGCATCCAAAGTGCGGGATCTCTTTAAGCAGGCTAAGAAAAAAGCACCGTGCATCGTATTCATTGACGAAATCGATGCCATCGGTGAAAAACGTACAGCCCAGGTCGGAGGCAATGACGAACGGGAACAGACCTTAAATCAGCTGCTGACGGAAATGGACGGCTTTGAAAGCAACACAGGCGTAATCATCCTGGCAGCGACGAACCGTCCGGAATCCCTTGACCCGGCTCTGACCCGGCCAGGCCGCTTTGACCGCCGTGTGCCCGTAGAACTGCCGGACCTGCAGGGCCGTGAAGCTATTTTGAAAGTCCATGCCAAAAAAGTAAAAATGGCCAAGGGCATTGATTATACTAAAATCGCCCGCATGTCCTCCGGTGCCTCCGGCGCTCAGCTGGCCAACATCATCAACGAAGGGGCTCTGCGGGCCGTCCGGGAAGGGCGAAGCGAAGTGCTGCAGAGCGATCTGGAAGAAAGCATCGAAGTAGTCATTGCCGGATACCAGCGCAAGAACGCCATTTTGACAGATAACGAAAAATGGACCGTCGCCTACCATGAAATCGGCCACGCCCTTGTTGCAGCCATGCAGACTCATTCTGCACCGGTGCAGAAAATCACGATTATACCGCGCACCTCAGGAGCCCTTGGCTATACGATGCAGGTAGATGAAGGGAATCACTACCTGTATACGAAAGAAGAACTGCAGAACAAAATCGCCACCTGCACTGGCGGCAGAGCTGCGGAAGAAGTCGTATTCAACCGCATTTCCACAGGCGCTTCCAACGATATTGAACAGGCTACCAAAATCGCCAGGGCCATGATAACACGCTACGGCATGAGCGATGATTTCGATATGGTAGCTCTGGAAACGGTAACGAACCGCTATCTCGGCGGTGATGCCTCTCTTGCCTGCTCAGCGGAAACACAGGCACTTATTGACAAAAAAGTCGTCGAACTCGTCAAAGCGGAACATGCAAAAGCCAGAAACATACTGCTTAATAACCGGGATACTCTCGATGAACTGGCAAAATTCCTGTACGCCAAAGAAACGATTACAGGCGAAGAATTCATGGAAATATTGCAGAAAACTAAGAAAGACGAATCCAACGACACCTCTCAGCCGGCAGGAACGTAACGCCCCCTTTCCCAATGGCAAAGACAGCGAAGAGGCCCTTCCCTCTTTCCTGATAGCATGACAAAACCACCGCAGCAGACAAAACAGCATCCTGTCTGCTGCGGTGGTTTGGCTTATCAGGTAATCCTTGAATGGTATGTTATTTTTATGATATACTTGTATGCGGAACAACCGTGTTGCAGGGTGGATTGACCTCCATTGAAATGGAGGTGATGTCTATGGAACTGTTTACCTTTCAGGACATGATGTCCTTTGGTAGCTTTCTACTAGCATTGCTGACCTTCATCTATTTGATGC
>NZ_CATWFF010000206.1 GCF_958350005.1 uncultured Megasphaera sp.
GTACATATACTAACTGCGTTTTATAAATGCAAATAATTTGCGCTTGCGTTTCATGTGTGCTATACTGTGAAAAAAATAAAGAGATTCGAGGGATAGTATGAACATACCCGTATTGATTGTGTCAGGATTTTTAGGCGCAGGAAAAACCACATTTATTCAACAGCTCGTACAGGAAATAGGGGGAAACAAAAAAATACTCATCATCGAAAATGACTTCGGCGAAGTCAGCTTCGACGGAACGGTACTGCAGGGCGAAGGCCTGGCTGTGCGTGAACTGACGTCTGGCTGCATTTGCTGTACCTTGGCCGGTGATTTCAGGCGCTCTCTGGCCGATGTATTACGCCATTATCCCATGGATATGCTCATTATTGAGCCATCAGGCGTAGGAAAAACGTCCGATATTTTGGCTGCTTTCCAGGACAAGAATATTCGGGAACAGACGACACTGCTTCCTGTCGTCGCCCTGGCAGACAGCATACAAGGTCGGCTGTATCTGCAGAATTTCGGTGAGTTCTTTGCCGATCAGGTTCAGCAGGCACAGCTCCTCTTTTTAAGCCGTACAGACGAATCTCCGGAAGAAACGAAACAGACAAAAGAAGCGCTCCAACAGCTGCATCCGGAACTTCCCATCTACGACAAGGACTGGCGAAATACCCGGCTCTGGCCAATCATAGAAGGCATGGCGTCTGCAGCTGCCTCGTCTCTGCCGTCAGAAGAAACGCCGGTACTGCCCCTCCATGACCATAATACGGACAGCCATCATCACGATGAACACGACCACTGTCACCACGACGAACATGACCACTGTCACCACGATGATGACCCGTTCCAGACGGTTACCATTCATACGCAGGCAGCGGAATTTCCGGAAGAATGGGTACGCCGCATCGAAGGCCTGGTAAAGGCCAATCCCTCAGTACTGCGCGTCAAAGGCATCCTTCCTGCACCGTCAGGCTATATACAAATTCAGTATGCCGGAGATAGCGTACACTGGCAGCCATCGTCCCTGGCAGGAACGACGCTGACCATCATTGGCAGCGATCTGGATGAAGACCAAATCCGTACGTGGGAACAGCCGCAATGAGCCGTATTCTCGGCAGAATTCCCGTATATATTGTAACCGGCTTTTTAGGTACGGGAAAATCATCTGCCATTAATACACTGCTGCGCAGCCGGAGCAGCCGCATGGGACTGGCCTCTATGGAACAGGGCCATACAGCCCTGAAAGGCGGCGATATCGTCACCCTTCCCCTGACATCACAAGGTAATCTGAAATATACGACCTATTTACTGAAAGCCTACAATGAACATCACGATATGCGGGAATTGTGGCTCGAATGGAACGGCATGGTTCCCTTTTCCGTATGTGCAGAGCTGTTTCTCAAAACCAAGCTGCGTCAATACTACTATATTAAGGAAGTTCTGTTCGTCACGACACCGGCTTTCTGCTGCCACATGCTTGGAAAAACAGGCGATGCCGTCGTAAGCCAACTGGCTCAGGCCGACAGGGTGCTCCTCTGGGACGGGCCTGGCGAAACGGCAGTACACGTAGCAGCGGCAGTATCTGTACTGCGTGAACTGCGTCCTAATATTCCCATTCACACCATGTCTTCCCTGAAGACAGAAAAAGATATACAGGCAGTCTGCAAAGCACCGTCCAAACAATCGTGGAGTCTCTATACGATCCTGACAGTGCTGGCAGCAGCTGTATATCTTTTCTTTGCGTCTTCGACAGACCCGGCCCATGCGTCCTTTCACGTTACCATTACCTTCTGGATGGCTTCCCTGCTGCAGTCTCTGCCCTTTCTGGTTCTGGGCATCCTCTGTTCAGCAGCACTGCAGCTGTACGTGCCGCCGTCATGGCTGGAAACGATGCTCTGCCGGTCCCTGCCCAAATCCATGGCCTGTGCTCTGATCTGTGCCTTTTTCTTTCCCGTGTGCGACTGCGCAGCCGTTCCCATGTGTAAAAGCCTCCTGGCCCGCAAGGTTCCGCTGCCATCGGCCCTTCTCTTTACCTTATGCAGCCCTCTGGTCAATCCCGTCGTCATGCTGTCGACGTACTACGCCTTTTTCGGTCATCCTGAAGTCATGTGGTACCGTCTCCTCTTCGGCGTCGGCGCCGCACTCTGCGTCAGCCTGTCCTTCCTGGGCAGCCGCAGTATGCCGCCGTCCATGTCGCTTGGCCGCAGCCTGCCGCCATCGTTTTACATGGCCCGGCGCCGCGATGTCGTGCCAGCCGGGACATCCGGCAAATGTATGCAGTTCCTGCTGCAGACAAAAGGCGAATTCTTCCGCACTGTTCCGTATATTCTCGTCGGAACCCTGATAGTATCACTGTTTCAGGTATCGAGTACGACCATCGTCCAGTGGTACTCCATGACGGGAAACATTGCCATGACCATTGAAATCATGATGGCCATGGCCTTCCTGTTATCCATCTGCTCTACATCAGATGCCATTATTGCCAGAAATCTGACTGCCGTCATTCCCCTTCCGGGGGTACTGGCCTTTTTAATTACAGGCCCCATGATAGACGTAAAAAACATCCTCCTCTGGCTGTCCCTGTTTCCCCGGTTCTTCGTACTGCGCCTGGCCGTATGCATTTTGCTGTTCTGTTTCCTCTTTTCCTTTGGCGCCGCTCTGTATTTAGGGAGTGTGATATAAATTGGCAATCAATATGCAGGCATTGCTGGAAGGCCTGTCTTTTCTGGGAATCAGCGCCGTCCTGACCGGTCTGATCCTGACAGGCCGCTACATGCAGCTAGTCTCGCCTCTCATTCTGCCGCTGCTCATCATGACGGCACTCTTCTTTTTCCTCTGGGGGCTGGCTGCCCTGAAATCACTCTGGCAGCCTTCGTACCGCCGTATTTTCCGCTACTGCCTGGTTCTTACAATACCGGCCATCCTCTGGTCAGGCCCGTTATTATACGGCATGGCCTATTCACCGGCCAGCCAGGCCATGTCTCAGCAGAAAGACCAGATGCCTGCTGAAAAACATCCTTTTGGCATTGATTTTGACGACACGTCCCACCTGGGTATCGACAAGGAACATAAACGCATTATCTTGTCCACGAAAAACTACTATACAGACACATTAACGCTGATGAAAAACCTGTCTGCCTATGAAGGATATGATATCTATGCTGTCGGCTTCGTATCGTATCATGAAAAAGAACGGCAGGGAAAAGAGTTTACCCTGGCCCGGTATCTCATGTTCTGCTGCATTAATGACTTGTCGCCTTTTGGCCTGTACTGCTACTATGACGGTCCGCAAAACTGGGATGAATACCAATGGGTTGCCGTCAAGGGTGTCATTACCAAGCGGGCCTATCACGGCCTCATGCAGCCAGCTATTGAAGTAAAGGCCATCGTACCGGCCCAGAAAGTAGAAGGCTATATTTATCCGTATTAATATAAATATTTTATATTAATATGTGTATTATGTTTAATTAATTTAATATTTAATTGTGTTGACTA
>NZ_CATWFF010000207.1 GCF_958350005.1 uncultured Megasphaera sp.
GCCCAAGCCCCTGTTTTTCATTATTCTGAGCGGAATAGCCGGTGCCAGTTCATGGCTCTTTTATTTTATGGCACTGAAAACAGGCCCTGTATCACAAGTAGCGCCTATTGATAAGTTAAGCGTCGTCCTGTCTGTTCTATTTGCTGTTGTGTTTTTAGGTGAACATGTCAGTCTCGTGCACGGAATAGCCATTGCATGTATTGCTATAGGCGGACTCCTCCTGGTAGTATTTTAATCTGTTCTGTCAATATACAGAATTATAGCAATGCCGTTTCCCCTCTATAGAGAAATATTTCTTTATAGAGGGATTTTTGCGTAAACTTAATGTATCTTTAACGGCTTTCTCATCTTATTTTTATCTATCTCTGCTATGCTGACAGTATCTTACATGAAGGAGTACGAATATGGATGATAAGGTATTGGGACAGGCTGGTGAATTGGCGGCTTGTGATTATCTGGCCTGCCAGAAACAAATGCAAATACTTACGCGGAATTACCGAAGCCGTACCGGCGAAATCGATATTATTGCCAGAGATAATGACACACTGGTGTTTATTGAGGTTAAGACACGGCGATCCTGCCGGCATGGACAGCCCTGTGAAGCTGTTTCCAGGCGCAAGCAGCAGAAAATCATTCATGCTGCTATGTCATATTTATCCCGCCATAACATTTGGGATTTCCCCTGTCGGTTCGACGTGATTGAAGTCATGCCATCAGCATCAGGACAATTTCACATTCATCATATTCGGCACGCCTTTTCTCTTTCTCCTTAGGAGTGTATCTATATGTTTGCGCGAATATACGGAGCCACTATATTGGGACTGCAAGGCAATATTATTACGGTAGAAACGGATATTGCCAATGGTTTGCCAGCCTTTGAAATCGTTGGGCTGGCAGCAACGTCGGTAAAAGAATCAAAAGAGCGGGTTCGGTCAGCTATGAAAAACAGCGGCTATGAATTCCCCATGCGGCGCATTACAGTCAACCTGGCACCGGCAGATCTGAAAAAAGACAGTGCCGGTCTGGATGCCGCTATTGCAATGGGAATTATGGTATCGAGCGGACAAATTTCTCCTGCCCAATGTGAGCATACCTTATTCATTGGAGAACTGGCCCTGGACGGAGCGGTACGGCCAGTTACGGGGATATTGCCCATGTTGCTGCAGGGAATTGCCGAAGGCTTCCACACCTGCTTTGTCTGTCAGGAAAATACGGCTGAAGCACTGCTGTGTCAGGGAATGACTATTTATACTGTTTCTTCCCTGTCCGAAATGATGGGACATTTGACGGGAACGGCTCGTCTTTCCCCTTCTTCAGCTGCAGCTGCCAGCCCGCTGACTTCGGCCTATACAGTAGATTTTGCTGAAGTACAGGGACAGTTTACAGCCAAACGGGCCTTGGAAATCGCCGCTGCCGGCGGTCATAATATGCTGCTTACAGGTCCGCCGGGAGCGGGAAAAACGATGCTGGCCAAACGAATTCCGACGATTCTGCCGCCTATGAATATGCAGGAATCACTGGAAGTAACCAAGATCTACAGTGTGGCCGGCTTATTTCAGCAGGCACAGCTGGTAACGGAACGGCCTTTTCGCAGTCCTCATCACACTATTTCCACTGCCGGTTTGATTGGCGGCGGATCGATTCCCCGGCCTGGTGAAGTCACGCTGAGTCATAATGGCGTTCTGTTTCTGGATGAACTGCCGGAATTTCCCCGCTCTGTCCTGGAAGTCCTGCGGCAGCCGCTGGAAGACGGGGCCGTGCACATTTCCCGTGTCAATGCATCATTGTCATATCCTTCTCGATTCATGCTGATTGCTTCCATGAATCCCTGTCCCTGTGGATTTTTTGGCAGTCATGACAATCGAAATTGTACCTGTACAACCAGTGAGATCCGCCGGTATAACCGTAAGATTTCCGGCCCCCTTCTGGATCGAATTGATCTGCATGTTCCTGTCGAGCGGCCAAAGTATCAGGAATTGGTTACAGAAATACCACAGGAATCGTCAGCTCAGATCCGCAGCCGCGTCGTAGCGGCCCGGGAAAGACAGGAATCTCGGCTGCATGTATACGGAATTTGCTGCAATGCCCATATGGGACATCGGGAAATTCGCCAGACCTGTCCCATGACGGGAGAAGCCCGGGAATTGCTTCGCAATGTATTTGATACGCTTCACCTCAGTGCCCGCAGCTATGACCGAACGATCAAAGTAGCCCGTACGATTGCCGATCTTTCCCAGGAGGAAGTCATTACGGATACGCATATTGCCGAAGCCGTCAGTTATCGGCATACGGAACAAAGGATGTGATACAATGTCTGTTTTTCCCGAACGCCTGTATGCTGCAGCCCTGGCATCACTGCCGTTTCTCGGCCATCGCAGTATTCGTACCCTTGTCGCACATTTTGGATCAGCCGAGGCAGTGTGGAAGCAACCGGCAGATACCCTGCAACAGGCTGTTCCTCTGTCGGAAAAAGCTTATCGTTCTCTGCAGCGATACCGAAGTGATTACGATTGGGACAGGCAGCTGCAGCAGCTGTCCCGGCATCAGACGAAGCTCATCTCTCTATGGGATGAAGACTATCCGCCTGCTTTGAAACTGACCTATAATCCGCCTGTTGTCTTATACTATCAGGGAGTGCTGCAGGATATGACCAAGTCTGCTGCCGTTGTAGGCGCCAGAAAAGCAACGCCTTATGGGCGAAACGTAACGCAGACCCTGGCAGAGAACATGGCGATGCACGATATTGCCGTCATCAGCGGCGGGGCCAGAGGAATCGATGCCAAAGCCCATACTGGGGCCCTTGCTCAGTCGGGATATACAGTTGCTGTCGTAGCAAATGGTCTTGATATCTGTTATCCGCCGGAACATAAAAGCCTGTTTCAGGAAATTGTTGAAAAAGGCGGTGCTGTTGTCAGTGAATATACCTTCGGCATGAAGCCGCTGGCTATCAATTTTCCAGCCCGCAACCGCATTATTGCCGGACTGGGCCGCTGTGTCGTCATCGTAGAGGCTGCGTTGCGCAGCGGATCGTTGATTACTGCTGATTTTGCTCTGGAAGAAGGACGCGATGTCTTTTCCATACCTGGCAGCGTGTATTCCGAACAAAGCCGGGGAACCAATGCGCTGCTGCGCAAAGGGGCCATTCCGCTGACCGGCATTGACGATTTACTGGAAGAATATGGCTGGAACAGGAGCCCTGCCAAAAAAGCACCTCCCAAAATGATGAATCTGACGTTACTGGAAACGACCGTCCTGGACTGCCTGACCTGTGACGAAGGCCGTTCCCGTGAAGATATTACCCTGCAGACCCAGCTTCTGCCGGCTCAGATAGCGCCTCTGCTGTTACGGCTCCAGTTATTAGGACTGATTGAGGAACTGCCTGGATCTTTATATATCAAAAGATAATAAGAAAACGGACCTCCCCGTTGTTAGACCAACTATCTAA
>NZ_CATWFF010000208.1 GCF_958350005.1 uncultured Megasphaera sp.
TATAATGACAGACAATAAGGTGGATATTAAGTATGCATTATTGTTGTTATGTGTGTCATTAACTGTGAGGTGTGCGTATGTCAAAAGCAATCTGTCCCAGTGCCGACAAGGTACTGGAAACGTTTTTAGCATCCAGACAGGAAGATCATTCCCATCGCCGTATGGTTGAACAGGAACTGAAATGCGGCTATGGCCTGAGCGGCTTATGCTGCAAGTTGTGTTCCAACGGTCCCTGCCGTCTTTCCAAAGCGCGGCCCAAAGGTGTCTGCGGCGCTGATGCCGATACTATTGCAGGCCGTAATTTCCTGCGTTCCGTTGCTGCCGGGTCCGGCTGTTATACTCATGTCGTAGAAAATACGGCAAAACGGCTGAAAGAACTTGCCCAGGCACGGGGAACGATTAAAGGGAAAGACATGTTGTATCATCTGTGTGATGAACTGCATATTACCGGCAGTGACGACTGGGATAAAGCCCTTCATTTGGCCGAATCGATTCTTGAAGACCTTCGTCGTCCTTATGATGAAAAAATGACGCTGACCCGGTACCTGGCATACAACAAACGTGTTGCAGTCTGGGAAAAACTGGGGATTTTGCCTGGCGGTGCTAAAGATGAAGTATTTAATGCCGTCGTCAAAACATCGACGAACTTGAATTCCGATCCCGTAGATATGCTGATGCAGTGCCTGCGTCTGGGCATTTCTACAGGTCTGTATGGCCTGGTTCTTACGAATCTGCTGAATGATATTATCATGGGAGAACCGGAAATTGGCTTCCATCCCGTAGGTATCCGTGATATTCATCCGGAATATATCAATATTATGGTCACTGGCCATCAGCAGTCCATGTTTGCCAATTTGACGGAATATCTGCAGAAGCCGGAAATCGACGTACTGGCCAAGAGCGTTGGCGCCAAGGGGATTAAACTGATCGGCTGTACCTGTGTTGGTCAGGACTTCCAGGTTCGCACGAATCAGTATGAAAACGTATTCTGCGGCCATGCCGGCAATAACTACACCAGTGAAGCCGTTGTCATGACGGGATGCGTCGATTTGATCGTATCTGAATTTAACTGTACCATTCCTGGGCTGGAACCGTTGTGCGAACAGTATAAGGTCCCCCTCCTGTGTCTGGACGACGTAGCTAAGAAGAAAAATGCCGAATATATTCCCTATTCTGCAGAAGAAAAAGATGCCATTAGCTGCCGTATTATTGCTGATGCTATCGCTTCCTATGCCAAACGCGTCGGTGCCAATGGCCGTACCAATTCCATGTCTCACCATGGCTGGGATGAAGCCGTCACCGGTGTGACTGAAGTGAGTCTGAAGAAGTTGTTGGGCGGTTCCTATCAGCCTTTGATTGATGCCATTGCCAACGGTACAATCAAAGGGGTAGCTGCTGTTGTCGGCTGTTCCAATCTGCGTGCCAAAGGGCATGACGTCCTGACTGTTGAAATGACAAAACAGCTGATTCAGAAAGATATATTGGTCCTGTCTGCCGGCTGTACCTGCGGCGGCCTGCAGAATACGGGCCTCATGAGCCGGGAAGCAGCTAACTGGGCCGGACCGGGTCTGAAAGCGCTCTGCCAGACCCTGGGTATTCCGCCTGTTTTGAATTTTGGACCATGTCTGGCTATTGGCCGTATTGAAACGGTTTCAACAGAAATTGCCAAGGCCCTGAATGTAGATATTCCGCAGCTGCCCGTTGTTGTATCAGCGCCGCAGTGGCTGGAAGAACAGGCACTGGCCGATGGGGCATTTGCCTTGGCCCTTGGTTTCAATGTCCATCTGGGACTGGCTCCCTTTGTAACCGGCAGTCCCGTGATTCTGGATGTATTAACCGATAAACTGCAGGGGATTACTGGCGGCAAACTGATTGTTGAAACTGAATGGGAAGCGTCTGCTGATACGATTGAACAGGCCATTTTAGAAAAGCGAAAGGGGCTGGGGTTAGTATGACAGCAATGAAAACCCACGTTCCTGTAGGCCCGGCAAGTCCGGCTGTTTCCCGATTTGCCGATCGCTGCTCCGATTGCGGTCATTGTGTATCTGCCTGTGCTGAATCTATTGGCCCGGCTCAGCACTGGCTTGACGGGGAAGCCTTTGCCTGCGTCAGCTGCGGACAATGCGTAGCTTCATGCCCGGAACGGGCTCTGCAGGTTAAATCTCAGATTGAACAGGTCAAAGAAGCGGTGCAGGACCCGCAGAAAATCGTCGTTTTTTCTACGTCTCCAGCTGTACGTGTCGGTCTGGGCGATGCCTTTGGCTGTCAGCCCGGGGCCTTTGTAGAAAGCCAGATGGTCGATGCCCTGCGCAGGCTCGGCGGTGATTATGTATTGGATGTTACCTTTTCTGCCGATCTGACCATTATGGAAGAATGTACGGAATTTTTACAGCGCTTACTTGGTAAAAAGGGAGTACTGCCGCAG
This sequence comes from uncultured Megasphaera sp., assembly GCF_958350005.1. Lineage (GTDB taxonomy): Bacteria > Bacillota > Negativicutes > Veillonellales > Megasphaeraceae > Megasphaera. Next base: position 2,426 of record NZ_CATWFF010000208.1, read on the forward strand.
TTTACCAGCTGCTGCCCAGCATGGGTAAAATATGCAGAAACCTTTTTGCCAGACATACTTCCCCATATTTCTACGGCGAAAAGCCCCATTGGCATGCAGGGGGCAACGATTAAAACCTATTTTGCCAAAGAGCGCAATGTAGATCCGCGTCGTATTATCAGCGTAGCCGTTACGCCTTGTACGGCTAAAAAATATGAAATTTCCCGTCCTGAATTCAATAGTGCAGGAAAAGAACTGGGCATCGATGGCCTGCGGGATAATGACTACGTCCTGACGACGAAGGAAGTTGCCCAGTGGCTGGATGAAGAAGGCATATCCTTTGATTCCCTCTCTGCGACTGCAACATTTGATTCCTTAATGGGCAAAGGAAGCGGCGCCGGTATTATTTTCGGCAACAGCGGCGGCGTCATGGAAGCGGCCTTACGCATGGCCTATACGGCTCTTACTGGCAATCAGCCAGATGATCTGCTGCTGGACTTTAAGCCCGTACGGGGGCTGCAGGATGTCAAGACGGCAGAAGTACAGCTGCTGGGGCAGACTCTTCGTGTGGCTGTCGTATATGGTACTAAGAATGTAGAGGAGCATTTGCCGGAATTGATGAAGACGCATCACTTTATTGAAGTGATGACTTGTCCTGGCGGCTGTATCAGCGGTGCAGGACAGCCGGAACGGGACTGTGTGCCTGTAGCCGATTCTCTTCGGCAGGCCCGTATTCGTTCACTCTATCAGGCTGATGTTGACAGTGCTGCCAAAATTTCGTCAGCCAATCCTGATATTCAGCGCGTATACCAGAAATTTTACGGCCAGCCTCTGAGCGAAAAATCAGAACGTTTACTGCATACGTCGTATGAAAACCGCAGTGCCTTACGCGGTAAAGGCTTTAAATAAGGTACTGTTATACAACACAAATAAGAACCCCCGAAATCTGTATTTTGTAGTGACCCCAAAAAGTTAGACCTTCGTAACGAGATAGTTTTTACTATCTCGTTATTTTTTATGCAGCAAAGAGAGCGTACC
>NZ_CATWFF010000209.1 GCF_958350005.1 uncultured Megasphaera sp.
CCCAGTAACCGCATTCGACAGCGAGTTTTTCTTCTGTCTGGCTCTTGCCCATGCCTTTGCGAATGCCGTGGTTAATGCAAGGTGCATAGCAGATAACCAGAGAAGGACCATGGTAAGCTTCAGCTTCTGTCAAAGCTTTCATGAGCTGGTTCTTATCAGCACCCATAGCTACCTGAGCTACATATACATAGCCATAGGAAATAGCCATCATGCCGAGGTCTTTCTTCTTCGTCCGTTTGCCTGCAGCAGCGAACTGTGCAATAGCAGCGGTCGGAGTAGCTTTAGAGGACTGTCCGCCTGTGTTGGAGTAAACTTCCGTATCAAGTACCAGAACGTTTACGTCATGGTCTGCAGCGAGGACATGGTCAACACCGCCGTAACCAATATCGTAGGACCAGCCGTCACCGCCGATGATCCACTGCGAACGTTTTACGAAGAACTGTTTCTTATCGAGGAAGTCTTCCAGAACCGGTTTGCCGGCAGCTTCAGCTTCGAGGAGAGCCGTCAGTTTGTCAGCCCGTTCACGAGAGCCTTCGCCTTCGTTTACATTAGCAGCCCAGTCGCTCAGAGCAGCCTGGAGATCAGCCGATGCAACAGCTTTAGCAGCATCTACGTTAGCAACCAAGTCTTTACGTACTTTGTCAACGCCTAAGAACATGCCGAGGCCAAATTCAGCAGCGTCTTCGAACAAGCTGTTAGCCCATGCAGGACCATGACCAGCAGCGTTCATCGTGTACGGGGAAACAGGTGCCGATGCGCCCCAAATGGAGGAGCAGCCCGTAGCGTTAGCAATCATCATGCGATCGCCGAACAGCTGTGTAACGAGTTTAACATACGGTGTTTCACCGCAGCCAGCGCAGGCGCCGGAGAATTCGAGGAGCGGAGTTTCGAACTGAGAACCGATAACGGTCTTCTTGTTCTGCGGGTTAGCTTTCGGTGTAACCTTTTCCGTACCATAGTACCAGAGATCCATCTTATCGCGTTCTTCATCGGTGTTCGGAACCATGGAGAGTGCTTTAACCGGGCAGACGTTTACGCAGGAACCGCATTCCAGGCAGTCGAGCTGGTCAACAACGATAGCCAGATCATATTCTTTGCCGGATTTAGCTTTAGCAGCAACTTTATAGCCAGCCGGAGCAGCAGCCGTTTCTTCTTTCGTCGTCAGAACCGGACGAATCGTAGCGTGCGGGCAGACGAAGGAACACTGCATACAGCCGATACATTTTTCCGAATCCCACGAAGGAACATGAAGAGCCGGGCCTGCTTTTTCGAATTTAGAAGTGCCGGAAGGCATGGTGCCATCTTCACGGCCAGCAAATGCGGAAACCGGGAGATCGTCGCCAACCTGGCCGAGCATCGGAGCTGCAACATCTTCGAAGTATTTAGAGGTCGGACGGCCTTCAACGACTTCGTCAACAGCATCAGCCCAGGAAGCAGGATACTTAACTTCATGGAATTCTTTAATACCAGCGTCAACAGCGCCGTTGTTCATATCAACGACTTTCTGGCCTTTCTTGCCGTAGCTCTTAACGATGGAGTCTTTCAGGTATTTAACAGCATCTTCGATAGGAATGATCTTAGCAAGTGCGAAGAAGGCAGCCTGCATGACCATGTTGATACGAGTGCCGAGGCCCAGTTTCTGGCCAATAGCATCACCATTCAAGGTGTAGAATTTAACATGATGTTTAGCAATGGCCCGTTTGATTTTAGCCGGCAGTTCTTTATCCAGTTCTTCATCGGTCCATGTGCAGTTCAACATGAATGTGCCATTATCTTTGATACCCCTGAGAATATCGAAGCGCTTTACATAGGACTGACGATGGCAGGCAATGTAGTCAGCTGCGTCGATCAGGTACGGCATATCGATAGGTTTCGTACCAAAACGGAGGTGAGAAATCGTTACGCCGCCGGATTTCTTGGAGTCATATGCGAAATATGCCTGTGCATACATGTCGGTGTGGTCACCAATGATCTTGATAGCCGATTTGTTAGCGCCGACAGTACCGTCAGAGCCGAAGCCCCAGAACTTACAGGACGTAAGGCCTGTCGTATCAAGCGGCATTTTCGGTTCGCGCGGCAGGGAAAGGTTCGTAACGTCGTCTTCGATGCTGAGCGTAAAGCCGTTGATCGGATGTTCTTTCTTGAGTTCTTTGAATACTGCAAGGAAGTCTTCCGGCAGAACGTCTTTCGAGCCCATGCCTGCACGGCCGCCGATGATGTCGACATTCAGGCCTTCTTCTTTAGCAAAGCCTACGATATCGAGGTACAGCGGTTCGCCGAGGGAGCCCGGTTCTTTTGTACGGTCAACAACGGCAATTTTCTTAACCGATTTTGGCAGTACGTTAAGGAGATATTTATTGGAGAACGGACGATAGAGGTGAACGTTAATAAGACCAACTTTTTCGCCCTGGCTCTGTAAATATTCAACAGTCTGTTTAGCAACATCAGCTAAGGAGCCCATGCAGACTACGACATATTCAGCATCAGCAGCGCCGTAGTAGTTGAACGGTTTGTACGTACGGCCCGTAATAGCGGAAATTTTGTCCATGTAGTCAGCAACGATGTCCGGCATAGCATCATAGAATTTGTTGCTAGCTTCGGTGTGCTGGAAGTATACGTCCGGGTTTTCAGCAGTGCCGCGAATTTCCGGATGATCCGGGTTTAATGCACGTTTACGGAACGCTTTGATTGCATCCCAGTCAACGAGTTTCTTGTAATTTTCGAAATCCATAACTTCAACTTTCTGAATTTCGTGAGATGTACGGAACCCATCGAAGAAGTTAATGAAAGGCAAGGAACCTTTAATAGCTGCTAAGTGAGCAATGCCGCCGATATCCATAACTTCCTGTACGTTGGATTCGGCCAAGAGACAGCAGCCAGTAGCACGAGCAGACATAACGTCCTGGTGGTCACCGAAAATATTCAGTGCATGGTTAGCCAATGCACGGGCAGCTACGTGGAAAACGCCCGGCAGCAGTTCGCCGGCAACTTTGTACATGTTCGGGATCATCAGTAAGAAGCCCTGAGAAGCCGTGTACGTCGTTGTCAAAGCACCAGCTTGTAAAGAACCGTGGAATGCGCCGGCAGCACCAGCTTCGGACTGCATTTCAACAACGTTTACTTTGTGGCCGAAGATATTTTTCATACCAGCAGCGGACCAGTCATCGACGTGTTCAGCCATAGGCGAAGACGGCGTGATTGGGTAAATTGCGGCAACTTCAGTGAATGCATAGGACACCCATGCAGCAGCTTCGTTACCATCCATGGTTTTAAATTTGCTCATAGATAAAACACGCTCCTTATAAAAAGATATACCTCAATATAGGAAATCCTATAT
>NZ_CATWFF010000210.1 GCF_958350005.1 uncultured Megasphaera sp.
AAATGTAAATACTTACTAAATGAAACGAAAATAGTACATAAAAATAAGAAAATTATTATGTATACAGTATTTTTTCGATACGAAATGGAAAATATAGTGTATGATAGAAGATGTGTAGTCTGGTATGACAAATTTACAGTTTCATAGTACAGGGGGATATATATGGCAACACATATGGCGGCTTCCAGCCGAGAAGGAAAAAAATTGAATGACGGCGTATTTTGGGCCGGACAGGCAGCACAGCAGGCAATCGCCCAGTATGGCGAACAGGCTGTCGTCAATGCGACGGTTGGCTGTTATGCCGGTGAAGACGGTGAACTGGGCTGTCTTCCGACGGTAGAAGCACTGTATCGTACGCTGCCTATTGATGACTTTATTACGTATGCACCGCCTATTGGCCTGCCGGAATACCGCCAGGCAGCGATTGCCGAAACCTTTGAAGATCAGCGGCCTGACGGCTATGCCGATGCTGTGGCGACGGCCGGCGGGACCGGTGCTGTTCACATTGCTATTACGAACTATTCAGAAGTTGGCGATACAGTGCTGACGACGGACTGGCGCTGGGGCATTTACGGCGGCCTGTGCCAGGAAGTGGGCCGAAAACTGGCCGCTTTTTCTCTGTTTGATGAAGAACGGCATTTTAATCTGCCAGCCTTTGCAGCGGCTATGACCGATATTTTGAGCCGCCAGGATTCACTGCTGCTCATCCTGAATACGCCGGCTAATAACCCGACGGGCTTTGCCATGTCGGAAGAGGACTGGGACGGGGTGCTGCAGATCTGCCGGGAACAGGAAGCAAAAGGCAAGCGCATTACTATTCTGGTTGATATTGCCTATATTGCCTATGCCGGTGAAAAAAATGCAGTCCGTCAGTTCATGAAAAAGTTCAGTAATTTGCCGCCTCACATTCTCATCCTCTTTGCCTTCAGCATGTCCAAAGGGTATACGCTGTACGGCCAGCGGGCCGGCGCATTGGTAGCCCTGTCGTCAAGCCGGGATGTTATTGACGAATTTGTTGAATTAGGCCGCTATTCAGCACGTACGTCCTGGTCCAACGTCAACCGGGCAGCTATGACGCTGCTGGTCAAAGTCCGTCAGGACCCGAAACTGCAGCAGCAGGTAGATGCAGAACGGCAGGCGTTCTTTGACGTCATCTGGAAGCGGGCCGATCTGTTTATGCAGGAAGCGGCGCAGTGCGGTCTGCGCATCGTGCCGTACCACGGCGGTTTCTTCATCTCTATTCCTACTGACGATGCCTCTGCCGTGTGCAGACGCCTTCAGGAAAAGCGTATTTTTGCGGCTCCCCTGGCGCAGGGCGTGCGCCTTGGCGTCTGTTCCGTGCCGCTGCACCAGATACAGGGTCTGGCGCTGAAGATCAAGGAAGCCATTGAAGACATGTAAGGCTGCACCGTCATGATTACAGCGTACGATCGAGGTGGTCCAGGTATTGGAAGAAAATATCCAGGCTTTTCTGGACATTGGGCCTGGGCGACCGGTGAGTCAGGATATATGCCGTAATCGTCGGCGGTGCCGGCTGAAGGGAACAACTGGAAAACGGACCATGTTGCTGGGCATATGCCGCAAGAAACTGCGGCATAATTGTCCAGCTTTTTTTATTGTGCTCCATAATCTGCATAGCCAGGCGGGCACTGGATACGTCGTTAGGGTGGTTGTGTTCCGGCGGCCAGCAGGCGTCATGCCAGTGTCTGAATTCATCTGACCACGGGACGTACAGTTCCTGGCCGGCGTCGAGGCCTTCCGTAGGGATCGGCTCGTTCCGGCCGGGAAGGGCCGTCTTGTGGCACAGGAAGGTCAGGGCTGTACGTTTCCAGGGACGGCAGTACAGTTCCGGTGAAGACGACGGGCGCCAGCCAATGGCGACGTCAATAATGCGCTGTTCTACAAGAGGCGGAAATTCGATGGAATGTTCCGTGTGAATCTGCAGATTCAGGTGGGACGAATGAGAGAGAAGCTGGGCAAACAGGGGCGGAAAGATGTAGTCGTTGAGAATCTGTACGGAGCCAATGGACAGGGACAGGCGTTCCCCCAGACTTTTAAACCGCTGTGCTTCTTCCCAGACGGCGTACCAGCGCCGGGCAATGGACAGAAAATCCCTTCCTGACGGCGTGAGTGTCGTTTCCTTGATGCCCCGGCCCCGGTCCAGCAGGGTCATGCCCAGTTCGTCTTCCAGCGTTTTCAGACGGCGTGTCACAGCGGTCTGGGAAATATACAGTTCTTCTGCAGCCTTGCTGATGCTCTGATATTTGACAATCGTCAGAAAGGCCTGTATGTCGTGAAAATTCATGGACAGTCTCCTTTAAATATGCGAAAAACTGCTATTTAAACCAATATATTACTATTTTACATTATATTTAATGGCCTGTACAATAGAACCATAGCGAGAAGATGCTCGCCTGGTAATACGTAAAGGAGGATATACGTTGACAGATACATTACTTTTGGATATTGGCATTATTGTGCAGATCATATTGATTGACCTGGCCCTGGGCGGTGATAATTCCATCGTCATCGGCATGGCAGCGAAGAACCTGCCGCCGCACCTGCAGAAACGGGCTATTTTATACGGCACAGCCGGAGCGATTCTGCTGCGCTTTGTCCTGGCCTTCATCGTTTCCTGGCTGCTGGTCATTCCCTTTTTGAAAACCCTGGGCGGCGTGCTTCTCGTCGGTATTGGCATTAAGCTCATCGGTGCGCATGACAAGGAAGAATCGGTTCATGTGGAAGCGAAGGATTCTCTCGGTGCAGCCGTGCGCACGATCATCCTGGCCGACGTCCTCATGAGCCTGGACAACGTTCTGGGTATTGTCGGCGTGACGAACAACCACTGGGGGCTTCTCATTTTCGGCATGCTCATTTCTGTGCCCATCATCATTCTGGGCAGTACAATGGTCATTAAGATTATGAACCGCTTCCCTGTTCTCGTCTACATTGGCGGCGCTATTCTGGGCTGGGCTGCCGGCGGCATGGTGGCAACAGATACATATCTGGCACAGTACCTGCCCTTCGCGGCGTCCCATCCCATGGAAATTAAGATCGCCTTCCTGGCTGTTACGCTGGCCGGCGGTTTTGCATGGCGCTGGAAACAGCGCAGCCATGTCAGCAGTGTGGCACAATAACATAACCGGAAATACAGTACGAAAGGCTGTCGCCAGAAGCGGCGGCCTTTTTTGTATGGCCTGGGCAGAGTACTATTCCTGTTCCATATGCCGGTCGCCCACAGGCCGTTGTCCGTCTGCAGCAGAATCTACCCTGT
>NZ_CATWFF010000211.1 GCF_958350005.1 uncultured Megasphaera sp.
TTTATTACCTGCATCTGCATCATGCCGTTCTGTTTCCACTACCTTCCACCGCCTATCATCGACAGCAGGAAAAAACGTATCGGCCGGAAAGAGGGCATCAATTTCAGTAAGATACAGACTATCTGCCCGATTCATAAAAGCAGTATATATAGAAGCACCACCAATAACAAAATACTCCTGCCTGGGATCCAGATCTTGGCATACCTCTTCTACAGAGTGATATATTTGAACCTGATCTGTATCGGCAGCGTAGTTGCGCTGCGTCGTAATAACCATATGCAGCCGCCCTGGAAGCAGGCCAGGCAGACTTTCAAAAGTCTTGCGCCCCATAATCATCGGATGCCCCATCGTCACTTGCTTAAAATGTTTCAAATCAGCAGGAATATGACATAACAGCTGATTATTCCGGCCAATGCCGCCGTCTTTTGCTACTGCCGCTATCATATGGATCATTACACAGCCACCTCCATCGGTAATTTTCCCAAATGAACATAGTTGTCAAGCTGTATATCATCAGGTGTAAACTGGTAAAAGTCCGCAATATCCGGATTCAGCAGCAGCGTCGGCGCCTTCACAGCCTTCTCTCTGCGTGCCAGCTGTGTTTTCAGGGCTTCAATATGATTTTCATAAATATGGGCATTATTAATGACATGTGTAAATAACCCTGGCTGCAAGCCAACGGCCCGGGCAATGAGGTGAACTAAAACGGCGTACTGCGTCATATTAAAAGGTACGCCCAGCCCCATATCGCCGCTGCGCTGAATGAGCATGCAATTCAGCCGATCGTCTGTGACATCCCATAAGGTCTGATAGGCACAGGGCTGCAATGCCATATCCGGCAAATCTTCAATATTCCATAAGGAAACGATCATGCGGCGATTCTGCGGATCTGTCCGCAGCGTATGCAGCAGCGTATCGACTTGCTTGTATTTTCGAATCTGATATCCATAGGCTTTACCAATGGTGCCGTCAGGGCGCATCCATTCATCCCAGACGTGGCAGTTCATGCGCTGCAGTTCCCGCACATCATTACTCTGAAGCTGCCAGATCCACAGCAGTTCCTTTACCGCCGTTTTAAAAGCAACGAATTTGGTCGTCAGAATAGGAAACTCTTCTGCCAGGTCAAACTGCATGATTTGATGGGGCAATTTATACGTCGGCACGCCAGTCCGATTATTTGCATAATATCCATGTTGTAAAATACGATCGACAATTTGTAAATACTGTGTATCTGCAATGCTCACTTCATTCACCTCTATGGTTGTTCAAATTGCTGTACGGCCTGAATAAACTGCCTGCCGTACTTATTCAGTTTAAATTCGCCTACGCCTTTAATGGCAGCCATTTCGTCCAGCGTTGCCGGTTTCGTATCGGCAATTTCCCACAATGTGGCATCCGAAAAAATGACAAACGGCGGAATGTGCTCGCGCTGGGCCAGCGTCATCCGTACAGCCCGCAGGGCATCAAATAAAGGACGAAGAGCTTCTTCATCCATGCTGATTCTATTCGTTCTGCTGCGTTTTTTAGGCAGTGCAGCAATGGGCTCTGGTTTGGAAATCACCCGTTCCTGTACAACCCGGGTCTGCCCGGCCAGAACGTCTCGGCCGGCAGCGGTCATCTTGACGATAGGGTACTGTCCCTCAGACTGTTCCAAATAGCCGTCATCAATGGCCTGCCGCACCATATCGCGGATTTCCGTTCCGCTCAAATCACCAAGCAGCCCAAAGGAAGCGTTTCGCTCAAATCCATACCGTTTGATCTTGCTATTCTGACTCCCTTTCAGTACATCACAAACCAGGGAAAGGCCAAACCGTCCTTTTAATTCATCTACGCACTGACAAATCTGCCGCACTTCATAGGTCCGATCTTCTTCTACTACCTCCTGATCGCAGGCACTGCAGTTTTCACAGCGCTTCCATTCAGGATGCTCGCCAAAATACTGCAAAATATACCGCCGCAGGCAATGATGGCCTTCGCAGTACTGAACCATGCAGTTCAGCATGTGCAGTTCCCGCTGCCGTTGTTCCGGATTATGAACAGACAGATCAATCAAATATTTCTGTACCATAATATCCTGGCGGCTAAACAGCAGCACACATTCACCAGGAGCGCCGTCACGGCCGGCCCGGCCAGCTTCCTGATAGTAGCTTTCCAGATTTTTGGGCATCTGATAATGAATGACAAAACGAACGTTGCTTTTATCAATTCCCATGCCAAATGCATTAGTAGCGACCATAATATCCACCGTATCATAGGTGAAATCATCCTGTGCTTTACGGCGGGCCTCATCAGTCATACCGGCATGATACCTGCCGACGCGAAGGCCCCATGCTTTTAATTCCGTATAAATACGATCGACTTCTTTTCGCGTTGCTGCATAAATAATGCCGCTTTCCCGAGGATGGTGCTGAATATACAGCCGAACGGCGGCCATCTTATTGGCAGGCCTGGCAACACGGAAATACAGATTAGGCCGATCAAATCCGCCGATAAAAATCCGTTCATTCTGCAGTCCCAACAGCTCCAGCATATCCGATTTTACTTTATCTGTTGCCGTTGCTGTAAAGGCACCGACAACAGGTCGGTTAGGAAGGTGAAGAAGCCAGTCTTTAACAGCACAGTAACTGGGCCGAAAATCATGGCCCCACTGCGAAACGCAATGAGCTTCATCAATAATCAGCATAGCAACGGGCATGGTCTGCATGAAGGCCGTAAAAAACTCATTTTGCAGTCGTTCCGGCGATACATAGACCAGCTTAATCCGTCCGGCCCGAATGGCAGCAAAGCGCTGTTTCAATTCGTCCAGCGTACACTGACTGTTAATATACGTTGCCGGAATCTGCTGCGTTATCAGTGCATCTACCTGGTCTTTCATCAGCGAAATAAGAGGAGAAATGATGAGCGTAATTCCCGGCAGCAGCAGTGCCGGAATTTGAAAACAAATGGATTTTCCTGCGCCAGTTGGCATAACTGCCAGGCAGTCTTGTCCGTTCATCAGTGTCTGTATGACTTCTTCCTGGCCAGGACGAAATGCATCGTAACCAAAATACTGTTTGAGAATATCAATAGGACGAACCATGAAACCTCCTGTGCAAACAAACGAACGATGACAGCAATGCCTTTATTTTACCATGACTTACGCGGTAATACAACGCAAAACGCCCCCTCCTGGCGTATACGAAAAAAAAGAACGCATACGTGATGTATACGTTCTTTGCTGAATCAGCGGCTTCCTATCCTTCCAGGGGGCCTCCCCCC
>NZ_CATWFF010000212.1 GCF_958350005.1 uncultured Megasphaera sp.
ATTATTCTCTATTTTTCCTCATCTTCTGCCACCTTGCCCCGTCGCAGGACAAAATTCCGCAGTTCCTGATCCACTTTTACGTTTACCAGCATCGGAGGCAATGGTTTATGTTCTTTTTTCGCAATGTACTGGGCTGCTTTTTCCCGGACAACGGTCTTCTTCAACTCGTCAAACCGGCCAAATTCATTGATGTTCTTTTCCGTTACGCCTGCATTCACGAGGGCCTGCAGTTTTGCTTCATCACAGCCTATATCAGCAGCAAAGCGATGAATATGCGCGTCTTTGGCATGTTTCATATATTCCATCACATAATCTCGGAAGGTCTTGCCTGGTACCAGCGTAACAGAGCCGCTCTGCACATCATGGAGAAACAAGTCGGCATACTTCTGTTCTGCTTTCGAAAGGGAAGCAAAAGACCGGTGCAGATCATTGAGCGTCGCCTGCATTTCTTCTTCCCCAACGTGTTCCTGATGAAGGACGCGGAGGTATTTCTCGAATCGGGAATTCATGTACTCGGCGTCAATGGCCTCTGTATCGATTTCCGTAAGATACCCTTCAATGTCAAAAGGAACATCATCATGTTTCCTATCATCAATCGGATCTCTGGGCTTATTAACCATTTCCTTATATCGCTGCAGCAGGGCCGTATACTCATGTTCATCGGCATCAATAGCCGGGCCTCCTTCTTCCCATGTAAAGCCTTGTATCCGGGCTGCCTGCAGGTATTCATTGAATTTTTTGAAATCAGCGGCGAATTTTTTCTGTGCCGCCGGATCATTCGGCAGAACGGAAAAATCTGACGACTCTGCCGCAAAGACACGGCGCATGTCGACAAAAATTTCTTTCATCTTTTCCGTATTTTGCTCCAAATGATCTACAAACAGCCCGGCCGGTGCATCGCCGGAGTAAGCCTTGACGGCCTGCTGAATGTTGACCGCCATCGTATGAGGATAGCGGTAGTAGCGGATAGTACCGAAAGGCTTATCCGGGCCAAAAAGGCGATTCGTCCGGGAAAAGGCCTGTATGAGCCCTTCATAGCGCAGTACCTTGTCCAAATACAGCGTATTTACCCACTTGGAATCAAAACCGGTCAGCATCTGATCGACGACGATGAGGAGATCCAGTTCCTGTCCTGGCTGCAGACGCACATAAGGCATCTTGTGTGCCAGCCGGGCAGCGACATCCTTCTTATATCGGTCATAGGTGGGAATGGTATACTCCTGGCCAAACATAGCATTGTAATCGGTGAGCATTTCCACAAGCATGTCTTCTTTTGCAATGGCGCCGCCGTTGTTGTCGATAGACGAATCGAACAGGCAGGCAATATGCAGTTCTGTCTGCATGGTCTTAAACAAATGATAGTATTCGCCAGCTTCGCGAATACTGGATACGGCCAACATGGCATGGAATTTTCGATTCCGCGAAAGGCGCGTCCAGTTTTCCAGCATATCCGTAATCACCATACGGCGATGTTCTTCCTGTTCATACTGGGCCCGCGGCACATAGGACTCAATTCCTCTGACGCTCTCACCATCTTTTTCCGTGTACGCTGCCATGGGGACAACGGAGGCATTCATAAAATGGTCATATATGCGGCACTTCTTGGGATCAGCCAGGGCTTCTTCCACTGTACTGGCTTTCGCTTCACGGAGCGCCACGGCTTCCCGTACATCCCGTTCCTTATAGGTCTGTACCATATATGGGTCAAAACCGAGGACGTTTTTATCCCGAATGCCGTCAGCCAGGGTATAGCGATGAAGTTCATTGCCAAAGACAGAGGTGGTCGTATTCTTTTTCTTTTCATTTTCCTTCATAATAGGCGTACCTGTAAAGCCAAAGAAGATAGCCTGCGGGAAGGTCTCTTTAATGACTGCCAGCATATCGCCAAAGGTAGAACGATGAGCTTCGTCTATGATGAAGACGATGCGCTTTTGCTGCATCGCCGCCAGATCGGCCCCATTCAGGCCATCTTCCCGGATGTTGCTCATTTTCTGGATCGACGTGACGATAAGCGTATCCGCTGTATCATCACTTTTCAGTTTGGCAATGAGGGCTTTGGTATTCTTCGTATCCTGAACGGATTGGCGTTCACCGGCAAAACTGCGATATTCCTTGACCGACTGAATTCCCAGCTCAATCCGATCAAGCAGGAAAATGACCTTATCGGCATCATTGGAGTCGGCAATGAGCTGGGCTGTCTTGAAGCTGGTCATGGTCTTGCCGCTTCCCGTCGTATGCCAGATATAGCCGCCCAAGCGGTGATCGCCTTCATCCCAGCGAGTTTTGGCGACCTGGTCGGAAATGGCATTGGCTGCATAGTACTGGTAACTGCGGAGTACTTTCAAAACACCGTCACTATAATCGGTAATGGTATAAAACCCGATCATTTCATGAGCCATAGGAATAGAAAGAAGGCTGGACGCAATAGCCTGCCAGTCGTTGATGGGCTCGTTATTGAAATCGGCCCAGTGGAAGAAATAATCCCGGTTAAACCGTCCGTCTGGACCGGGATTGGCAAAATAGACAGTCTCTTCCGGCGTCATGGCTACAAAAATCTGTACCAGCGAAAATAATCCCGTAAATACACCTTCATGGGCATATTTTTCGATTTGCCAGCACGCCTGACTGACAGGAATGCCGCTCTTTTTCAGCTCAATGTGTATAACCGGCATACCATTGATGAGGAGCATCACATCGCCGCGTCGACTTTGAAGCATGCGGTTCTTCGCCGAAAATACAGGCTGTTCGGCAATCTGATACATACTCTGGCCGCCGGCGATTTCCCGTCGATCGTAAATCTTGAGGCTCACCGACCGGCCGTAGTGAAGAGTATCAGCCGGATTATCCCGGACAATGGACACAGAGCCGCCATTGATAAATCCATTGAGCTGAATGGGCGTACGGAGCTTTACAATTTGCTCCATAAGCTGATTCATTTCGCTTTTCGTCAGGGGAATATTATTCAGGCGGTCAATGCTTTTATTATTGGCCAGCAAAATATCTGCCCAGTTCTGAATCAGTTCTTCTTCTGTTGGATAACGAAGTACCTGAGGAGACCATCCCTTTTGCGATGTCAAGGTCTGCACCAGGTCCCGTTCAAAGTCTTCTTCTTTTGTATAAATCACAGGCTCACTCCTTTCCGATTCATCTTGCAGACACCTGTTACTCTACAAACATCTTCTCCAACAATGCTTTTTTTATGGTCTGAAGCTTTTCCAACTTACGCTGATGAAGAGTGATGAGATTGTCG
>NZ_CATWFF010000213.1 GCF_958350005.1 uncultured Megasphaera sp.
TAGTGAATCTTTCGCATATTGGGTAAAATGTGATACCTCTTTCGCATACACGAGACACATGCAGCCATACCCGGCGTTTTACGCATACATGAATACATCGTTCTTTCCCACATATACCGGGGACCGGGAAGCGACAGGCCGAGGGTATTCCAGTCTGGCGATGTTCTTCCCATCAGGCCGGTCGCCCACAGGCCGTTGTCCGTCTGCAGCAGAATCTACCTTATCTCTCTGCCCGGAATGTCAGTATGAGTTGCGAATCAGCTTCTTGTCTGCCTGCAGAACCGCCAGACGGCCTATGGACTCCCTGTGATACCGTATGTCTCAGGCTCAGGCGGCGTATACCCCAGGTCGGGAGGCGATGGCCCTTCTGACCGTTCCGCGTAAGGGCTTATGCATTCGCTTACGCGCAATGGGTACCGTTTCAGCAGGGCGCATACACAGGGATTGTCCCGGGCGGACGGTCAAAGGGCTGTCGCTTCCCGGCCCCTCGGCATGATGGGGAAATCCACGGCCTGTGGGCGACCGGCATATGGATGAGACTGTTGCCGGACTGCCACTTCCCGGCCCCCGGCATATGTGACGAGCTTACGGCCTGCTGACGGCACCCTCTCCTTCTCCCCTCTTGTTATCCCTCTCCTTCTCTTTCTCTATAGGTGATGACGTCATCCATGATGTTTGATACGAAATGGCGTAATACAGCCAAAAACAGTCTCCCCATTTTGCAGAAAAAAGATTTCTGCACGCAAAAAAGGCCACGCCATAATGGCATGACCTTGTAATTGCTATTTTATTTTCTTCCTTAGAACACTCGTACAAAGAAGATTTCGTACCAACAACTGGATATATCAGCTTAAAAAATCCCTTCCAGGTGCAGCATAATTTCTGCCATCAAGGTTGCGCACAAGAAGGAACCTGATGCTACCATAATGGCAACGGGGACAATGCGCCAGGAAAGCCGTTTGAAAGCGGGAATATCTTTGCCCAGGGACAGACCGCCATAGGCCAGAATCGGCGTCGTCGTAGCCAGGAAGTTGAAGTTCTTCGTATGTTCGATAATAAAATCCGTACCCGGTATAGCCGGCACAGAGCACAATACGGCAAAAATAGAAACCCAGAATACGACAGGCAGTTTACGGAATCCCGGCAAATGAGCGATGCACAGGCCGACAAACGCGATGATAACCAGCAGCAGGGCTCCCGTAAAACTGTCCATGACGCTGACATGGTAGTTGCCAACCATGTTGCCGATGAATCCGAGAATCCCCGTAATGACCAGAATAATCAGGTCGTCCAGGCGAGTCAGTTTCTTCTGATCTTTCAGGGCCGCTGCATCTTCTTCGGCCTGCCGCTTGGCTTCTGCTGACAATTTTGCAGCTTTTGCATCTTCTTCGGCCGAAATTTCTTCGTGCCGCTTCTTGCCCGTAATGAATTCATATACTTTTACCGTTACAGGCAAGGAAATGAACAGGGCAAAATAAATGCCAATGACGGTAGTCATCAAATTGGCTGCACCGGCATAGGCCTGGATTTTCTGCGCTTCTTCCGGAAACACGGCGACAATGGAGCCGACTGAAGCAGCCATCATGCTGGCACTGCCAATACCGCCGCCCATGGCCAGGGCATAGGGATGAAAAATCCCCATTCTGGCAATAATGCCGGATAAAACGGAAATCCACAGGGCGCCAAACAAGGTGCCGCAGATGTACATCCCCATGACTCCTCGTCCTTCCGGAGAGAACATGCCATATTTTTCAGCAACAATGGCGACGTTCGGTTCCCGGTCAATAGAATAGCAGGCACCGACGGCTTCCCGCCCCATTCGCAGGAGCAGAGCCATAGGCAGGCCAAAGAGCAGGGTACCGAAGAAATGGCCGAATTCCTGCATAATCAGAGCCAGGCCGGAATTGAGCAGCATGTGCAGATTGGGGCCAATGCCCAGGCCGATCTTGACGAGGAGGAAAAACATGGCAATAGGCATAAACAGGCCCGCTTTTTCCATCATCGTATCGGTCATAATGTGAAACCTGGGATAACTGAGAACACCGCCAATGAGCAGTGCGTAGAACAAAGGCAGAAATACGACGAGGCCAAATTTCTGCACACCAATCCATTCCGCTACCAGGACGATGCACAGGGCAAACACGTGTATTCGCCACAGACGAAGAAATTCCATACATAAAACCTTCTTTCCCAATATAAATAGAAGACCCATACTTGCGTAAACCTTCAAGTATCACATGTCGTTCACCAACATTATACAGGTCGTATTCCCAGTCCGCAAGAACAGAGACAAAAAACGCACTGCTGAAACATACTGGCAGTGCGTTTCGTCAGAATACAGGACAAAAGTTTTCCCAGTGCCGTGTATACCGTATCTTCGGAACAGCTGAGAATCGTCAAATTTGAAATGCCTATTTTAAGTTTTTATTCGTAGGTTCGTCTGAGATAACGCCGCTGATAATTTTCGCAAAGTCCATAGCATTCATAGAAGTAATGACAGGCTTTCCCGTTTCCGCTTCCAGTGCCTTACGGGCAATTCCGGCAACGTTACCTCCACGGCGGGCCACCTGCTTATTTTCTTCAAATGTAGCAGGCTTTTCGGCTTTGGAGATATCTGTCGTAGACGTTTCAGCCAGCATGTTCAATACCAGTTCTGTCGTGCTCATATTGTCACGAAGGTTTTCCTTCTTTAGTCCCTTCAGCCGTTTGTATTCCCGAGTAGTCATGCCAGACCAGGCACGAGAAATTTCATTGGTTAAAATAGCGTATTCCGTACCTTTTTGAACACCTCGGTTCTGCCATTCATCAGTCAACTCTTTACGGACCTGGATAGCCTGCAGCCGCTGGTTGATCCATTCCCGGCTGTATCCTTTTTTGAGGTACGTTTCAAGAGCACGGTCTATGGCAAGCTCTGGATCTATGGTCTCGTCGATCCGTTCACGGCCTACCTCAGCCAGCCATAGTTTGAAAGGCTCTGCTTTAGGAGACGGAATAGACTGGATGATACGCAGTACCTGTTCTGTATCCGCTACGTCAGTCAAATAGCGTTTTCCGTCTTTATGGGATTTCAGTTTGAGTCGGTTACAATTTGTAACCGACTGATTCCCTTCTTTTTTCAGGCGGTTTTTAAGCACTTTCCAATAATTATTGGGATTAGGGCTATCTGTTAAAGCTGCAATAATATCAACAACGGAAAAATACCATTCTTCCTGCTCTTCATCCCAGACAGACCGTATT
>NZ_CATWFF010000214.1 GCF_958350005.1 uncultured Megasphaera sp.
ATTGTGTCATTCTGCCGTTCAGTTTTCCCACTAGGTCAACGCCGATCAGCGTCGCCCGGTTGAGTTCAACGTCTGCAATATCTTGTATATCCTGTATCAGGTACTTATTCAGAAGTCTAGCGTCGTGCGTCTCGATAATGCGTTCCATCATTTTATCTTCGATTTTCTGCATTGTCTGGGAATCTATGCTCTTGATAAGTGCCAGATTCTGCCGTACCCATGTCATCTTTAGCGTCGCTATGTCTTCGTCCAGTGTGGCGTCCATGCGTTCGTCAGTGCGTGATAACTGCGCCAATGGCACCCGTAACGGAAAGCCTAATATACTTTTCATGATGGCGTCAAACTCTGCCTTGTTGTACCGCTCTATGGCATCAGCCATGTTATTCATGGCCCGTGTCAGGCTGTCGGCTGGCTCCATATCCCGCTCTATTTGGTCGAGCAGTATGTCTATACGTGTACTGGATTCTTCCATCAGTTCGGCGTCGTCAAGATTAACGGAATACAGCTGTACCAGGTCGATGATCTCCTGTTGATGGTCTTTAATGACGGCAAATTTTCGCTTGACGTATCCATTGAGCTGCTTGGCGTATTGGCGCTCTAAGCTCATAGGATACCGCCATATACGCTTTGCAACTACCTTCATCGCTATTCATTCCCTTCGTTCTGCGGCTCATTGTTCTGCGGCGGCTCTACGTTCAGCCGTGAATTCTGAATTACATCATCCAGACCGCGGTCAAGGTCGTATATGCCCTGCTTTTCCAGCCCGTCACGTACTTCCTGCCCATCGAGAGCGTTCATGTCGTAGTATGTCTTAGCAGCGGCGGCGTCCTGTGCCTTGGCCTGTGCCTTCACATACTCAGTATCGGCCTGTTCTCTTTCCGTTGGCTGCCACAATGGGTTAAATTCCAACGTGTATTTATCTGGCAAGTGTATATTGTATTGACTGCACTTGCTGAGTAAATCAATCAGTCGGGACAGTCTCGGCCTTAGTGTGCGCTTTTGCAGTCGGCTCACCATGTTGTAATAGTTTTCAAAGTCTGATTTACCTGTGCTGTTCAAGCCGCCCGGTGAAACGCCAAACAATACCGTGACAGGTATATCCGTCACGGCTGATAATGCCGACTGGAATCGGTCAATAATGTCTGTTACGCCTGCAATGCTCATGTTTTCGAGACTGTATTCATCTTCTTTATCCATAACAATGGTGTTCATCATATGCCGTACCATATCAATGAGCTGCATTCGCTTGACAATCTGGTTTTCGCCTTCCGTTGTTGCAAGCTTTCCTGCCAGCCCATCGAGTTTCAGCACAGGCTGGGACAGTCTCGATAATGCCATAAGTGCCAGCGATAACCCCGTATCATATCGCATAATGTCGTTGTACATCTTTTCGTATACCTTTGCGCCCCAGTCGTTGCGCTGTCTCCGTTCCTGAGTTGGCAATGTGCCGCCTGTAAACAGCAAAAGGCGGCTTTCATGAACTCTAAATGAGCCGCCGTAGTATCCCGTTATGGTGTAATACTCAGGCTTCCCGAACAATTGGCTCATATCATTGTATAGCGTCGTTGCATCAGCCACAATGTCCGGCGCTTCGACTGGTATCAGCCGTTCAATGTTCTGTAGCCTGTTTTCGTTGAGCGGTTCTTCCAGTGTCTGTGCTCCGTCGTTTGCCATAAGTAACAACGCACCGCCACCGTACAGTCTATCCCATGACAACACTGTCGAGAATTGCTGTTCCCATTCCAGATCTTCCAGTACAGATATTACAGCCTTGGTTTCGTCTTCGAGTTCATCTTCCCCGTTTTTAAGGGTGAATCCCTCCTTGATAGCTTCATCCGCCGGGGCCGTGATAATCTTCTGCGCTATGCCGTTATAGGTAAACAGCTGTGCGCATTCCTCGAATGACAGATTGCGTGATGGCGTGTATATGTAATTGTTAAATGGGTCCCTGTTCCGGGTTCCCTGCCCGATAAAGGCATTATAAAACCCGTCTTTTCGTTCTGCCATGTTATCCTCCTATGATACCAGTGACGACCAATCATGTAGAGCGGCTACAGCATTAAACGCATCACTGGCAGCATCTACCTGGTCGTCATGCAGGGCAACGGGGAATCCTTCCATTTCATTCAGAAATTCCCGGTTCCAGTCACCTTCAAGCAGTAGTACGTTCCCTTGCTGCCATTGGGCGGCTAATGGTTCGGCCCGTGTTTCCTTGTCCCCGCTGACAGTGTGCGTATATACGGAAAAGCCTGCCAGCTCTCTAACGTAACTCATAGCCTGCTCTTTCCCTGCCTGACCGGGGTCCTGCGGTATATATATTTTCTCGCATTTGTACAGCCCTCTGTCGATGATGGCCGTTGTCTTTACCAGCTTTCTAACGGTTGACGCATTGGCAGCCCGCCGGATAACGTCAATAAAGATAAACTGCCCGCTCCGTAGTCGTGCGCATAATGCCCCGGCTGTACGGTCCGGGTCTTTGCTGTCCGGTGTGATTTCCGTAGCAGCTAAGTCCCACGCTCTGGCAACAGCGACAATCTTGTCTGGTATGGTCTTCACAATTTGTATTTGCGATTCTTTGAAGTACATCCCGCCGGTCGGTCTGATTTTCCAGTTACCTTTAAGAAGCCGTTCCTTTTCGACCTCTGGCAAGGCGTTCAGGCTGGCCAGATATTCCGGGTTCGCCTTTAGAAGAATCTTGTTGTCGTATATGGATGATGAAATGAAAGACACGCTTTTTACAGCATCGTGTCCATATGTGGCTTCCAGCTCTTCCCGACTGCTCGACCAGATTATTTCGCCGCTCATCCGTGCGTAATACCGTATCTTTCCCGACCGCTCCGGAATGGGATACCCTGTATCTTGGTCAATCCACCATGAAATGAAATCAGCGACCCAGCTATCAGCGTCGGGGTTGCATGTCGCCCGGATATAGGGCTTTACGCCGCACGTGGTACGATTCCGGGACAGCATATAGAAAAACTGATGTTCTGTGAAATGGGTCAATTCGTCAAAGGCAATTAAAGGTATCTGCGACCCCTGCCAGTCCAGCACGTTTTTATCGTATTGCAGATGTCGGAACGATACCTTGGCACCACTGGGAAACGTACACATTAGCGCCGGAACCTGCTTAAAGACAGCGCCCAATGGTATATACATGCTTAGGGCTGTATCATATAGGCCGCCTTCGTTGGTAATCTGCGTCGACTGCCGCCGGAATATAACAGCCCCGAATT
>NZ_CATWFF010000215.1 GCF_958350005.1 uncultured Megasphaera sp.
CTTCTCTTCCCCTAGGTATGCAGAAGAACTTGTCTGCCTGCCCATCCCCTTTCGTATGGCTGCCGACACCTGGTGCAAAGCGCGGCGGAACGCCCTGCCTTTATGGTGCAGGCAACTTCAAGTGTGTGATAAAACCATCAAATCTGATAGTAAAAAGGAACTTCTTCTTCTTTGAAAAATTCCTTGTAAATTTCTTCTTTTGCCTGTGAAAACAACGTCCCTGTACGGCGCCGCGGCGTACCCAGATCGACAGGATAGATATGACGGATATGACCAGGCCGGGATGACAGTACGACGACCTGCTGCCCCAGATAGATGGCTTCTTCAATATCATGGGTAACAATAATCATCGTTACTTTTTCCTGTTTCCATATGCGCAGCATTTCTTCCTGCATGTGGATTTTGGTAATGGCGTCGAGGGCGCTGAAGGGTTCATCGAGAAGAAGAATCTTCGGTCTGTTGGCCAGCGCCCGGGCAATGGCTGCCCGCTGGGCCATGCCGCCGGAAAGCTGACGGGGCAGGGCATCGGCAAAGCCTGCCAGGCCTACGATTTCCAGATTCTTTTCAATCCACGCATCGTCATGTTTCTGCTCTTCCGGCAGGCTGAAGCGAATATTTTCGCGGACCGTCATCCACGGCAGCAGGCGGTGATCCTGAAAGATAAACCCTTTTTGCCGCGACGGCTTCCGCACAGTCTCTCCGGCTACGACGACAGTGCCTTCATAGTCCGTATCGAGACCGCCAATAATCCGCAGCAGCGTACTTTTCCCGCAGCCGCTGGCGCCGATAATCGACGTAAAGCTCCCTTTCTCAATGGTAAGGTTAATATCATCCAAGGCGGTCACGGCCTTGCCGTTAGTTACAAATCGCTTGGACAGGTTTTGTATCGTAACGATAGCACTCATCTATGTATTTCTCTCCTTTAGCGTACGACAACACGACGCCGGATATACAGAAGAACATCATCCATGATCTTGCCAATACAGCCGACAAGGAGCATCCCCAGAATAACAATATCCGGCCGGGACAGGCTCCGGCCGTCCATCAGCATAAAGCCCACGCCTTTGGTGGCGCCAATCATTTCTGCAGCGACGACGCAGACCCAGGCATTCCCCATGCCGACGCGAATTCCCGTCATAATAGCCGGCAAGGCGCCTGGAATAATGATGTGCAGGATAAACTGTTTTTTCGGAACTTCATATACCTGCGCCAATTCATAATATTTTTTATCAATGGCCTTAATACCATCAACAATCGTAACGAACACCGGAAAAAAGGCGCCGACAAAAATAATATAAATCTTGGACAGTTCGCCAATGCCAAACCAGAGAATAGCCAGGGGAATCCAGGCAATAGGCGGAATGGGGCGCAGGATTTGCAGGCAGAAATCTGTAAATATTTCCACGCGCCGCGATAACCCCGATGCAATGCCCAGTATAAAGGCTACGACCAGGCCGGCAAGAAATCCTTCTATAACGCGAAGAACACTGATGCCAATATACGCTGCCAGCTTGCCGCTTTCACCGTACTGAATGGCCGCTTTGACAATGGCTGACGGCGCCGGCATGGTGTACGGCTTAATAATGCCGGCCACGGCCAGGCCTTGCCAGATAATCAGAACCAGTACCGGCATAGCCAGATACAAAAGCCAATAGGACAAACTCCGTTTCGTTGTTTTCATTCCTGTGTACACCTACTTTTTGCTCAGCGCGTCAATATACCGTTTGTCAATAAAGTTGTCCATATTGACATCGTCCTGAATAATTCCCACTTTTTTCGAGAAATCTTTAACTTCTGTAATTGCCTTGATATCATCGTCATTCAGGGCCGTCGTAAAGGTCAGATTCTTCAGTACCTTCTTCATTTCTTCTTTGGAAATACCGAAATTCTGATACGTAACTTCAGCAGCTTTGTCCGGGTCCGATTTAATCAGTTCATTCGCCCGGTTCAGTGCCCGCAGATAGGCCAGAACCACTAAAGGATGCTTGTCTGCGTAGGAAGTGACGAAATAGTTAATCATATTCCCCCGCTTGATACCTGTGCCATCAGCCAGTACCCGGGCCTGTCCGGCAGACGTAAGTTTCGTAATGTACTGTTCCCAGATAACAATGGCATCGACTTCATTCGTCGTCAGAGCCGTTACCTGTTCTGCGGCATTTAAGTTTACCGTCTGTACATCATCCAGCGTCAGTCCTTCCTTTTCCAGGAGCTGTGCCAGCAAATGCTGTGCATAGGAACCTTTGGCATAGGCTACTTTCTTGCCTTTCAGATCGGCAACAGACGTAACGGAAGAAGACGACGGAACCAGAACGGCCAGCGCTTTTTCCCCATAGGCAATATTGGAAACGATGCTGATATCATGACCCTGCGATTTGGCAATAATAGCCGGCAAATCAGCCATGAAGCCGAGATCTGCTTCATTGGCGGCAACGGCTTCGTTAACCAGAGGTCCTGACTTAAATTCCGTCCACGTTGCCTTGGCCCCAACCTTGCTCAGTTCTTCATCAATATATCCCAGGTTATGGGCTACATATACAGACGTATACAGGGGATAGGGCTGCGCAGCAATACGCAGAACAGCGCCTTCATCCTTGCCTTCCGTTACTGTAATCGGCGCTTTCGCCGCTGCCGCCTTGTCTTCACTGCTGCTGCCGCATCCGCTTAATACGCCAATTGCCAGCGCAGCAACGGCCAAGACTGTAATCCATTTTTTCATACATTACTCCTTCTTTCTTTTACCAAACAAAAGGGTGCACCCTTGCTTTTGCCCAGCAGACAGGTGCACCCTCTGAAGTCCTGCTCATCTGCCAAGCTATACCTGCGGAATGACAAAAAAGGTGTCATCCATAATAGATGACACCTTCATAAAAGGGCAGAATATCCATCCTCTTCTCCGTTCATCTATCAGGTTTTACCCTGCCGGAATTGGCACCTTACGGTTCGTAGGTTGCCGCAGCGTCATAAGGCCGGTCCCTCGACTGCTCTTGATGAATACGTGGAATTGTCTGTTCAACCGTTACAGAACCAATTCCCTCCTTGTCATACAACACATGATGGTCATTTTTAAGCCCTCCGTACATGCTAACTCTCCGCAGCTATCTTTGCGTTGAAGAAAGTATACTCCATTGCTAAACATACTGTCAAGACAATGGTCTACTAATTTAGTATTAATTTATTTTCTGTCTCTATGGATTTGACAGAGGCAGAGGTA
>NZ_CATWFF010000216.1 GCF_958350005.1 uncultured Megasphaera sp.
GTTAATGAAATAATAAACCAGAAGACAGAAAAACAAAATATTGAACTAAAAGCAGATGAAAAGGGATGCCCCAATCGCTTATATGATACGCTGTCCAGCTTTTCTAATCAGGATAATGGGGGCATTTTAGTTTTTGGTATTGATGAAAAACAGAATTTTAAAATTGTTGGTGTGTACGATTTACAGGATTTACAGAAAAAAGTTACAGAGCAATGCTTGCAAATGGAGCCGCCTGTACGAGCGATTTTTACTGTTGCCGAATATAATGGCGCCTGTATTTGTTCTGCTGAAATTCCCGGTATCGATATTGCTGAACGTCCTTGTTATTATAAAGGTGCCGGAAGACTAAAAGGTTCTTTTATCCGTGTTGGAGACGCTGATTTGCACATGACGGATTATGAACTATATAGTCTGGAAGCATTCCGAAAACATTTGCATGATGATGAACGCCTGGTAGAACGGGCAAACTTAATAACGTTAGATCGAAATAGTGTGAATGCATATATAGCGCAGAAAAAAGTGGATAGGCCTAAATTTGCTCAGCTGTCAGAGCAAATGATCTATGAAATGTTGAATATATTGCGAAATGGCAAACCTACATTAGCGGCTATAATGAACTTTGGCATTTATCCGCAGGGATATTTTCCACAGTTAGGTGTAACGGCTGTTGTTGTGCCAGGTACCGCTATTGGCGATACGACAGGTGACGATGTCCGTTTTTTGGATAATAAACGGATTGAAGGGAATTTAACCAGTATGGTGAAAGAATCCATTGCGTTTTGTGTTCGCAATATGAAGGTGCGTACTGTCATCGATCGTAATACAGGAGAACGGAGAGATCAAACAGAATACCCTGTGGCTGCTATTCGAGAAGCCATATTAAATGCTGTCATTCATCGCGATTATAGTTTTTATACAGAAGGGACACCAATCCAAATTGATATGTTTTCTGATCGAATGGAAATTCATAGTCCGGGAAACCTCTATGGAAGAATGACTGTTGATCAGTTGGGAAGTACAAAAACAGATGTACGGAATCCCGCCCTGGCTGTTATGGCTGAGAGCATGACAGAGGCAGAAAACCGGTATTCCGGTATACCGACTATGCGCAATGAAATGAAAACGTATGGATTGCCAGCGCCTAAATTTGAAAACAGACGTAATGAATTCGTTGTTACCTTTTATAATACGATAGAAACAGCAAGCGTGGCGGCTGGGGAAGAAACGAATCAGACAGATTTACTTGAATTTTGTCGGATACCGCGAACAAGGCAGGAAATTGCGGAATTTTTACATGTGAAAACAGTGGGCTATGCTATCAGTAAATATATACTCCCGTTAGTCGAAGAGGGAACATTGCAGATGACGTGTCCGGAACGTCCAAAAAGCCGGACTCAGAAGTATGTTGCTGTACAACAGAGAGAATAACAATACGTATATATGCAGGTATTTCTTCATAAGGGAAAACAGGCTTTCCTGTGCTATACTGTATGTATATATACACGATGAAAGGCGGAGGACCTATGACAGACAGAGAACAGCGGGAAGGAGCTGCAGCCTTTGCGGCGCAGTGGAAAGACAGAGGCTATGAAAAAGGGGAAAGCCAGCCCTTCTGGCTGTCGTTGCTGCGCATGGTGTACGGCGTCGATAATCCGGAACAGTTCATTGAATTTGAAGACAAAGTAAAACTCGACCATACGAGCTTTATTGACGCCATGATTCCATCGACCCACGTCATGATTGAACAGAAAGAACTGGGGAAGAACCTGCGCAAGGCTATCAGACAGTCTGACGGCACCTTGCTAAATCCTTATCAGCAGGCCATGCGGTACAGCGCCAGCCTGCCTTATTCGCAGCGGCCCCGCTATATTGTGACCTGCAACTTTTCTACCTTTCTGGTCTATGACATGGAACATCCCCAGGAAGAGCCCCAGGAAATCCTGCTGGAAAACCTGCCTGACGAATACTACCGCCTCAACTTCCTCGTCGATGCCGGCAATGCCCATTTGCAGCGGGAACTGGACGTATCCATTCAGGCCGGTGAGCTCGTAGGAAAGCTGTACGACGCCCTCCAGGCCCAGTACATCGACCCCGATGACGCTCAGACTCTGCGCAGCCTCAACGTCCTCTGTGTGCGTCTCGTATTTTGCCTGTACGCCGAAGATGCAGGGATTTTCGGCAGCCGCACCATGTTTCACGACTACCTGCAGGCCGCCGGAGCTCAGAACGGCCGCCGTGCCCTCATCGATTTGTTCCATATTCTCGATACGGAAACAGACAAACGGGACCCGTACGAACGGGAAGAACTGCTGGCCTTTCCCTATGTCAACGGCGGCTTGTTTGCTGACGAATCCATCGTCATTCCCCAGGTGACAGACGAAATTATTCATATCCTGACCGTGGCCTGCAGCGAACAGTTTGACTGGAGCGACATTAGCCCCACCATTTTCGGCGCCGTCTTTGAAAGCACCTTAAATCCCGAAACGCGCCGCCATGGAGGCATGCATTATACGAGCATTGAAAACATTCACAAAGTCATTGATCCCCTGTTTCTCGACGAACTCCATGATGAACTGAATCGGATTACAGAAGAAAAAGTAAAGAAAACGCGGCATGACCATTTACTGGCTTTCCAGGAAAAACTGGCAGGCCTGCAGTTCCTCGATCCGGCCTGCGGCAGCGGCAACTTCCTCACTGAAACATACCTGTCCCTGCGGCGTCTGGAAAATAAGGTCCTCGATGAACTGACTGGCGGCCAGATGGTCCTGGGTGAATTAGACAACCCCATTCGTGTGTCTATCAGCCAGTTTTATGGCATTGAAATCAACGACTTTGCCGTCACTGTCGCCAAGACAGCCCTGTGGATTGCCGAAAGCCAGATGATGAAGGAAACCGAAGCCATTGTCCACATGGATCTGGATTTCCTGCCCCTCAAGACCAATGCCTTTATCCACGAAGGAAACGCTCTGCGCATGAACTGGGAAGACGTCGTGCCCAAAGACCAGCTGAACTACATCATGGGCAATCCGCCTTTTGTGGGCTACAGCCTGCAAAGTAAGGAACAGAAAGAAGATATTCGTTCTATCTACGTCGATGAAAAAGGCAAGGCCTACAAAACGGCCGGGAAAATCGACTATGTAGCTGGCTGGTATTTTAAGGCCGCCCAGTTCATGTATGGTACAGCC
>NZ_CATWFF010000217.1 GCF_958350005.1 uncultured Megasphaera sp.
TACTAATATAATACAATTCCTTTCCATTCTGTAAATTGCCTTACTGGAGATGCTGACGCTTCAGCTCTGCATCAGAGCCGCTGAATAGCGTCCAGCGCCAGTTCAGACCGTTCGCATTCGTCAGCAGTCATGGTGAGCTGAAAGCACAGGGGACTGCCCTTCATCTTTTCTGAGGCATAACTCAGGCCGTTGGTCCGTTCGTCCAAAAAGGGCTTGTCAATCTGGT
Organism: uncultured Megasphaera sp.; assembly: GCF_958350005.1. Taxonomy (GTDB): domain Bacteria; phylum Bacillota; class Negativicutes; order Veillonellales; family Megasphaeraceae; genus Megasphaera. The sequence goes on from NZ_CATWFF010000217.1 coordinate 227, forward strand.
TGGGGTCGCCGAGAAGAATGATTTTTGTCCCTTTCCCGGCCCGGGTAATAATGCTTTTAATCTGATTGGGCGTCATGTTCTGCGCTTCGTCAATAATCAGGTAGGTCTTGATGAATGAACGGCCGCGGATAAAATTCAGCGCTTCCGTCTGGACGAGGTTGCGGTCGAATATTTCGTCAATTTTGCCTTTCAGTTCCATTTCATTGTCGTACCGTTCTTCTTCGCTGGCGTCGATGAGCTGTTCCAGATTGTCGATAACAGGCCGCATGAGAGGGGAGATCTTTTCCTGTTCATCGCCGGGAAGAAAGCCAATGTCTGTGTCAAACTGGGCATTGGGCCGGCAAATGAGGATGCGGCGGTATTCTCCTGTTGGATGATTGAGTATTTTTTCCAGCCCTACAGCCAGGGAATAGAAGGTCTTTGCCGTGCCGGCCTGGCCTTTGACGATGACCAGCGGTGCTTCGTCTGCCGGTTTCATAAGCGCTTCCTGGAGAAAATACTGGCCTGCATTGCGTGGTTTTACGCCATAAGGCAGACTCTTTTTGTATTCCAGGGGGACGATTTTTTTGCCTTTTACGCGGCCCAGGTGAGTTTTGCGCAGGGACTGATCGGCTTTGAGCAGGATAAACTGGTTTTCCGTCAGCTCCGGATGAATCGTATGGCCTTCTTCATCGGCCTGATAGACGTCTTTCACAGAGAGCCCTTTCTTTTTGAAATCCTTGAATTTGTCTTCTGCTACATAGCACTGAATGCGTCCTGTATACTGTTCTTCTTCCGGAATTACCTGTTCTGTACTGAAGTCTTGGGCTTCAATGGACAGCATCTGCGCTTTCAGCCGCAGTACGAGATCCTTTGTGACCAGGACGGGAGACTGCTCTTCCAGACTCAGGCAGACCTGGAGGATGCGGTTGTCTGCCTTGTCATCAGGCAGGTCTGCCGGCAGGGCGACGTCGACGCAGTTGGCTTCAATGCGCAGGGTGCCGCCGTTTTGCAGAGAAACGCCTGTCAGCAGATCGCCCTGAAGACGCAGCTTTTCCAGAAAGCGAATGGCCTTTCGGGCATTGTATCCCCGTTCGCCGTCTGCCTTTTTCAGACCATCCAGCTCTTCAATCACTACCATCGGCAGTACGAGATGGTTATCTTCAAAACAGTGCAGCGCGTACGGTGCCTGGATCAGCACGTTCGTGTCAATTACATACGTTTTTGCCATGGGAATCCCGCCTTTTACTATATTTTATTGATACAGGTTCATGTTATATATTCATCATATCAGCCCTTTTTGCATGGTTTCTATCATGAATTCGTAAAATATATGCAAAAAATGCAAGGGTATTCGAATATTTTTTCTGTTTTTAGAATATTTTTCACTGGAGAATAGGCATTCCGGTGGTTTTCGTGTATAATTTAAGTGTTTGTTACTTTGATTGTTTAATGAAGGGATGTTGAATATATGGCTACAGCAATGGTAATTGGCACTCAATGGGGTGACGAAGGAAAGGGAAAGATCGTAGATTACTTGGCACAGAAAGCCGATGTTGTTATTCGCTCGCAAGGCGGCAACAACGCAGGTCATACGGTTGTCGTAGATGACCACTCCTTTGCTCTCCGTCTTTTGCCGTCAGGGATTCTGTATTCCCAGAAAACCTGCATTATTGGCAGCGGTGTCGTTGTCAACCCGGCAGTGCTGCTGGAAGAAATACAGGGTATGGTTGATAAAGGCGTCCAGATCAGCAAGCTGGAAATATCGACGCGTGCCCATGTTATTATGCCGTATCATATTCGGATAGACGAAGAAGATGAAAAGCTGAAAGGCGATGCCAAAATCGGCACGACGAAAAACGGCATTGGCCCGTGTTATGCCGACAAAGTCAATCGCGTAGGCATCCGCATTGGCGATTTGATGGATGAAAAGGTATTTGCAGAAAAACTGCGCATCAATTTGAAGCTGAAAAACCGCCTGTTTGCCCAGTATTATGGCTGCGAAGGCTTCGATTACGATACGATGTATCAGGAATACCTGGGCTATGCCAACCAGATTCGCCAGTACGTGAAGGACACGAACTATTCGGCTAACCTGTACATTAAGGAAGGGAAGAAAGTGCTGTTTGAAGGGGCTCAGGCAGCCATGCTTGACCTGGATCACGGCACATATCCCTTTGTTACCAGCTCCAACCCGACTGCCGGTGGTGCCTGCACTGGCTCCGGCGTCGGTCCCCGCCGCATGGAAAACATTGTCGGCGTCGTAAAAGCCTATACGACCCGTGTCGGCGCCGGCCCGTTCCCGGCAGAACAGCTCAATGAAGTAGGCGAATACCTGCGCAATAAGGGACACGAATTCGGTACCGTTACAGGCCGTCCCCGCCGCTGCGGCTGGCTGGATACGGCTGTCGTCAAATATGCAGCCATGCTGAACAGTCTGGATTACCTGGCTATTACGCGCCTGGATATTCTCGATGACCTGGATGTGATTAAGATCTGCACGGGCTACCGCTATCAGGGCGAACTGCTGAAAGAATATCCGGCCAGCCTGGATGTTCTGGAAGCTGTCGATCCGATTTATGAAGAAATGCCAGGCTGGAAGTGCGATATTTCCGGCTGCCGGTCTTATGACGAACTGCCGGAAGCTGCCCGGAAGTATGTAGAACGCATCAGCGAACTGACAGATATCCCTCTGGGCATTGTTTCTGTAGGTCCAAACCGCAGTCAGACCATTATTCTGCACGATATTTTCTAAGCTCTTTCGGAAACACCATAACATAAGATATGACAAAACTGCCGCAGCCTTTTTCCGGGATGCGGCAGTTTTGCATGTATGGCTATGCCCGTATTCCTCAGGCAGAGGCGCTCATGCCGGACTGATTACGGGACTTAAGAGACACTGCATTATCATTAACAGAATAAAAGCTTTTTTGTTAAAATTATATAAAAATTCTGCAGCTACCATGATAACTTTATAAAT
>NZ_CATWFF010000218.1 GCF_958350005.1 uncultured Megasphaera sp.
ATATACAACCAGGTGCCCATTTATTTTAACAGCCCTGTTTTTATCCGTCAAGGATGGGAAAGGTTCTGCAGAAACTGCCGGACAGCCGTCCTATATTCGTCTCGATTTGACTCAATGCCGGCAGCATGAGGAGAATTGGCAAAAATATAAATATCTTTATGGGGAGAAGCACACCGTTCATACAGGCTCTGCGCCGTCCGGACCGGCACGAGGGCATCATCGGCACCGTGCAGAAAGAGGACCGGACTATGAACGGAGCGTACAGCAACAGCCGGTTCGATATGGGAAAGGAGTTTATGCGTATGCCATAACATGGCACCTTGAAAAAAGATATCCAGTACATTATATCCCCAGATAATCCGCTCGTCTTTCGATACCTGGCGCAGTTTTTCCCGGCCTAAATCGACGATATTGCCATAGGAACTGTCGGCCACGACAAAGGCCGCATCCTGTCCCTGATCACTTCCGGCATAAAGCAGGGACATAGCCGCTCCCAGGGAAATGCCGTGCAGGCCGACGCGCATTGCCGGATCGCGGTGTTTCAGCCACGATACCCAGCGGCTGATATCATCAACTTCCTTGAGCCCCCATTCCGTGGCGGTGCCGCCGCTTTCACCATGACCGCGCTGGTCAATAAGGAGGACGTTATAGCCTAAATTGCGGTATATAGGCACATAGGCCAGGCACATGGAACGGTTTTGATACAAACCGTGCAGCAAGATAACGGTGTTGTGAGACGGCCCGCTGTCTTCGATATACGTTCCCCGCAGGGATATGCCGTCAGCTGCTTCTATGCGGACTGCTTCCCAGCCGCGTTCCTGCTCCATTTCCCGGGCCGGCGCCACATCAGCACTGTGATTTTCAATGCCCAGTACAGAATCCCACGGCGTCCGGGTAAATTCTTCATATGCCAGATTGCCAATATATGCGCCAATCCCCAGAATTATGACCATCAATGCGGCTATGACCATGCCGATTCGTCTTATCCATTTGCCGAGCATTCGCCTTCATCCTCCTCCATACGCTGCTATACTGCCAGTATACGTCCTGGAGTCTCATCCAGGGCAAGCAGTTTTACGGAACACGTATAAAATACCCTCCTTACCAGACAGTCCGGTAAAGAGGGTTTGCGTACGATCTATTTCACCTGTCTACAGCCGTTCTTTTTCCCGCAGCACGACCTGTTCCGTTCCGTCAATTTCCATGAGCTGAACGGAAATATCTTCCCGCCGCGACGTAGGTACATTTTTGCCGACATAATCGGCACGAATCGGCAGTTCCCGATGTCCCCGGTCGATGAGAACGGCAAGTTCAATATACCTTGGCCGTCCCAGTTCCATAATGGCATTCAGCGCAGAGCGGACTGTGCGCCCTGTAAACAGCACATCATCAACGAGGATGACCGTAATGCCGTCGGCCGTAAAGGTCTTCGTCCCGTTATCTACGGTATTAATGGCTTTTTTCTTCGCATCGTCACGATATGCCGATATATCCAGATCATATACAGGTACGTCAATGCCTTCAATAGCTGCCAGTTCTTTTCTCAGTCGCTTGGCCAGCGGCACGCCTCGCGTATGGATGCCTACGAGCACCGTTCGATCCAGTCCTTTATTCCGTTCAATAATTTCGTGAGCAATCCGGCGAATAGCCCGGCTCATCGCCTTTGCATCCATTAACAGATTTTTTGTTTTCCACATAGCCGTCACCTCATTACGTACGCGCTGCTGCTTTCTGAAGACAGGCGGCAAAATCATCCGGTACAGGTGCTTCAAACCGCATGGCCTTGCCCGTAACAGGATGCACCAGATCCAGGTACCGCGAGTGCAGGGCCTGACCGTGAATGGGGAAATCATCCTTCTGATACCCATACAGGGGATCGTTGACAACAAGATGGCCAATATAGGCCATGTGCACGCGAATCTGATGGGTTCGGCCCGTTTCCAGGCGGCATTCAATCCATGTATACTCTCCATAGCGCTTCAGCACACGGAAATGGGTTACAGCCTTACGCCCGCCTTTGAAAGTTACGGCCATTTTGATGCGGTCTTTGGGATGCCGGCCAATAGGAGCATCAATGACGCCTTTATCCTCCGAAATCGTCCCGTGCACCAGTGCCCAGTATGTGCGGCAGGCTGTATGGGCCTTAATTTGCGCAGCCAGTCCCTGATGAGCCTCATCTGTTTTGGCTGCTACCATAACACCAGATGTATCTTTGTCCAGGCGATGTACAATTCCCGGCCGGATGACGCCGTTAATGCCGGACAGTTCGCCGCGGCAGTGGTACAGCAGGGCATTTACCAACGTGCCGCTGAGATTTCCCGGAGCCGGATGCACAACCATGCCGCGTTCTTTGTTGATGACAATAATATCTTCATCTTCATAGATAATATCCAGGGGAATATTTTCTGCTTTCGCTTCTGTCATCTCTTCGGGCGGCTGAAACTGTACGTAAATCTCCTGCCCTTCGTGAAGGCGGCAATTAGCCTTGCCCATCTTGCCGCTTACCGTGACCTGCCCCTGCTGAATCAGCTGCTGCGCATAACTGCGCGATATATGAAGCACCTTGGTCAAACACACATCCAGCCGCGTCCCGACCCATTCTTTTCCTGCCTGTATCTGTTTGATCTCCATTTATTTATCCTCACGTATCTGAAAGATGTGTCCAACTGTACCAGAGAAGGAGACACACGCCGACGACAATGCCAATATCAGCAATGTTAAACACGGGCCACACACGAAAATCAAAAAAATCGACGACGGCGCCGCGAATTCCTCTGTCCAGGGCATTGCCCAGAGCCCCGCCCAGCAGCATGCCTACGCCGCAGCGGGCCTGCCAGCACGACGGCACATTTCGATGAAATATACCATACAGCACAAATAATAAGCCAGCCATCAGTAAAAACAGCCAGCGCTGATTTTCCAGAATACCAAAGGCAGCGCCGCGATTTAAAATATAGGTAATATGAAAAAATCCCGGAAGGACCGGAATTGACTCATGCAATATCATCCATTTCTGAACGGCCGCTTTACTTCCCTGATCCAAAAGCACCGTAAGAAACGCCATACACAGTACCTGCACAAAGACCCTCCTGTATGCCTTATTGCCGCTCTCAAGGCGGCATTTCTAAAACACATATAAATATAATAT
>NZ_CATWFF010000219.1 GCF_958350005.1 uncultured Megasphaera sp.
CCGACAGGATTTCATTGAACGCCGATTGAATACGCTGTATCTCCATCATCTCACCCCGCTTTTTTTATGCCCACTTTTAGGGGGAACTTTTATCGTCTTGAAAATCCAGTATTTATGCGGCTTTTCAGAGTTATGCAACAGGTTCCCACTCATTTTCAAAAGGGTGTGTGTATTTTTAAAACCACCCTTACCCTATATACGTAAAGGGTAGGTAGGGAAATTATTACGTTTGATATAAAAGTAGTGGGAAAAGTGGGAACCTATACTTTATATACCCTCTCATACCGCTATTCTATTCATTTTTCAAGGGTTCCCACTCTTTAAAATGGAGTGGGAAAAAATGCCCACAGTTCCCACTTTTTTCAAAATAACACGTCTTGCGTATGAGGGCAGGTAATAACGATAACGCGTACCAATTGATTGTTTAAATCCTTCATGCGCTTCCGATACCGTACCTTCCCTGAAGCACCTTCAATTTCTGTTTCAATTTTCCCGTCCTGCGCAAATTCCTTCAGCAGCTTCGCCGGACTGAATCCATTGTCTTCCATGGCTTTCGTCAGTCCTTCGGGATAAATGCACAGCTTGTCTTTCTTCCAAAATCCCAACAGCGGCGGCGTATACCGATCGTCCTTGTCGTGGATAATCTTCGCCGCATTGGCGCTGATCCAGTTCTCCACAAACTCCCAGGCCCGCGCCACGTCCGACAGCTGGCCCTTCGTCGGCAAGGCTTTCATGGCTTCGCTGGACATGTTTAGGGCTTCCTGCATGGCCTGATCGGCCGCCTCGCCAAAGATCCACCGGCTGACCAAATAATCCGCCGTCGCCAGGAGGCTGACTGCCGACAGATGGGCTTCGGAATAACCCCAAAAGTGCTGCGATAGGTACGCCGCGACATCGTGATACACGACACCGACTGACGCCTTGTCCTGCAGCACGTAATCCATAAATTGCGGCCCGGCAATGCCGTACTGGTCGCTGACATGGCACCTTCTTGCCAGCCCGTCGGGCAGGATTGGCGACGTATTGATTTCAAGGACCCGGTTCTTCACGCCCTGGATAGAGTTTTCCTTCGTCAGCGGTTCTTCCCCGTTGGCGATGCCGATGACGCGCCACGACGCCGTCCGCTGCAGGCCCGTCTTACTGGCCCGGCCCTTGCCTTTGCCACCTTCGAGCATGTAGGCGATGTATTCCAGCTGCTCCTGCTTGTCCTTCCCGCCTCCGGCCACCTGCCGTTCGGTGATGCCGACGGGGAAATCCGACGACAGCTGCAGCTTGCGTTCCAGCCCGTTTTTCGTCGTCAGGAACGACGTCATGAGCTGGTCCGGTACGCCCCACGGCGATAAGGCAAACTTAATAGCCGCCGTCTTGCCGCCGCCGGACGTGCCCCAGAAATACAACAGGAAGTTCCGGCGGTGCGGCGAAATCCGCAGGAGCGGCGCCGCAAATCCCGCCGCAAGAACCAGCCGTGCGTAAGGATACTGGCGTACTTCATGTGCCAGATTCCGCCAGCCATCCAACGTACCCGATTCGGCAAAGGCCGACGTAATATCGCCGTCGTCGTCCAGCTCGATGCGGTACGGCGTGCGCTGTGGCAGCACGAATTCCGTTTCATAGTTGCGCCACCCCAGCCGCGACACGCTGTACTGCAACGGGATGCGCTGTACGTTGACGTTTCCCAAAGATTGCAGGTATTTCACCAGGTACTTGCTCGATTCCGATGTCACATCAATGCCGTAGTCAGCCAGCTTGATGATGCTGCGGCTATTGAAGACGGTGCTGCGTGCCTGTACGACGCGCCGCCATTGGTTATAGTACTTAAAGCACAGCTCGACCTTCTCCTGGTCCGTATCGATATTAAAGATACGCGCCGTCAGGACGACAGGCGATCCGCTGGCTAGATTCCGTTTCTCGCCGTTATTTTCCGTTTTCTGTACCTGCTCCACGCCTCCGGCGGAAAAGGCAAAGCCTGGCGGAATGATTAGGTCTATGGGACAATCGGCAAGGATGCGCTGCGTCGTAATGTCCCGTGCGTCGTCGCCGGCTTCGGCATGGTCCTTCGGAACGACATGCATTTGCTGCTGCCGCTGCTGCGCCAGGGCTTTGGACAGGTCATTTAGGTTGATATGCCCCCGGCAGCGATCCTTGAATTTGGCAAACTCCATGCTGTCCTTGTCCTGCAAGAGGGCCAGGCTGCCCATGACCTCCGGCGTAAACACGGCGTCGGCCGTAGGGATGGCAATATCCCGCACGATGGCCCGCGCCTTGGGGACGGCTGCCAGCGACCACGACGACGGGCATTTCACCTGGCAGGCATCGCAGCCATCAAAATGCAGCGTCTTCTGGATGTATTCGCACGTCGCCGGCGCCATGTTCGTCAGCACTTCGTCGATTTTTTCTTGCACCTGTCGTTCATCGTAGCGCTTGGTGTCGATGCGCGACAGGTCATGGCAGGCCGCCACGCCGTCCGACGCCCTGGCCACGTTGGTCAGCATGGCCAGCCATTCGTCGTAGGAAATATCCGCTGCGTCGATTTGGCAGTGCTGCAGAAACCGGCAGTTCGCCAGCATGTACTTGGCGTCGCCGTCGGTCCTGCGCCGCTCGAAGGACGTGCCGCGCTTTTCGGTTGGCTGCGAAACTTCGACGGCCAAGTTTGACAGCAGGTCGTAGTCATAACGCAGGTCATACGAGGCGTCGATGACTTCGCACCGTACGGGCTCGCCTTTATAGTTCCACGTGCCCGGCACGCGCAGGATACGGGACAAGTCGGCGACGGGGTCGATATGCCAGCCGCGCCGGCTGGCGGCATTGCGGATGAGCTGCTGCACCTTCCGGGCCGTGTCCATGACCTCCTGCCGGTTGTCGTCGGTAACCGTTACCGGCCGGTCCAGCAACCAATAGACGTGTAGCCCATGGCCGGAGCTGACGACGACAGACGGCGGCAGATTGTCCGGTATGAGCGACAGCGCCGAGGGAATATCTGGCGGCAGGTTGTCCTTAGCGTGGGATGCGGCATCGGCGATGTCAATGTCCGCCCAGAACGTGCCGAGCTGGCAAATCTCT
>NZ_CATWFF010000220.1 GCF_958350005.1 uncultured Megasphaera sp.
ATATATTCTTGTATGAGCCAAATATTTTCAATATATAAGAGGGTTTGTGCGTAAAATTTTATTTTTATAAAGGAGATGTTACATTGTCCAACCAACCATCAACAGAACCGGTAATGCCTAATTCGCCGCAGCCTGCAGGCGGATTTTTAGGGTGGATTGAACGGGTCGGCAATAAGATTCCTGATATTACAATGCTGTTTATTGCTGCCTTTCTTATTACCTGCGTCGTTTCCGCCATTTGCTCGCAGATCCATTTCGGCTACATCCATCCGACGACAGGGAAGGAAATTGAAATTACCAACATGCTGTCGCCCCAGTCTCTGGTGACCTTAATGACCAAGATGGTCAGCAACTTCGCCGGATTCCCGCCGCTCAGCATGGTTATCGTCGCCACGCTGGGCATCGGCATTGCCCAGGGCTCGGGCTATATCGGCACAGGGCTGAAAAAGATTCTGGCCGTTACGCCTAAATTCCTGCTCACGCCTATTGTCATCGTCGTCGGCATGCTCAGCCATCTGGCGCCGGACAGCGGCTACATGATCATCATTCCCATTGCGGCCTACCTGTTTTATGCGTCCGGCAAGCATCCCCTGGCCGGCGTGGCTGCATCCTTTGCCGGCATTGCCGGTGCCTTTGCGGCCAACTACACGCCGTCGGCCATTGACCCGGTCATTCAGGGCTTTACGCAAATGGCGGCGCAGCTTATTGATCCGACCTATGAAGTGAACGTGCTGTGCAACTATTTCTTTTCCCTTGTATCGACAATTCCCGTCATTGCCGTGTGCTGGTGGGTAACGGAAAAGATTACGGAACCGTGGTGCCGCAAGAACTGCCCCGTCGATGCTGAGCTGAACGTATCGGAAGATGCCATGCAGCCTATTACAGCGCGGGAAAACCGGGCTTTTTACATTGCCTCTGTCGTCCTGCTCCTGCTCATTGTCGGCCTCTTTGCCGCCCTGGTGCCGGAAAACTCCATTCTCCGCGATCCGAACGGCAACATTGCCAGCTTTAAGGCGCCGGTCATGCAGTCCATTGTAGCCATCATCTTTTTGCTGGCTGCCATTCCCGGTATTGTATACGGCATTCTGAGCGGCACGTTCCGCAGCTCCAAAGATTTCACGAAATCTATGGAAGATATTACGCATACGCTGGTGCAGCTTATTGTTTTCTATTTCTTTGCTGCTCAGTTTATGTATGCCTTCGGTGCGTCCAACCTGGGAGCTCTTATCGCCATTGCCGGTGCGGAATTCCTGAAATCCCTAGCCTTGCCGCCGCAGGTTACGGTCTTTGGCATCATCGTCTTCGTCGCCCTCCTGAACCTGCTCATTACGTCGGCATCAGCGAAGTGGTCCATTCTGGCGCCTATCTTCGTTCCCATGCTCATGTCCGTCGGCATTGCGCCGGAACTGACGCAGGTTGCCTTCCGCGTCAGCGACTCGGCAGTCAACGTCTGCACGCCTATGTTTGCCTTTTATCCGCTCATCATTATTTATTGCCAGAAATATTACAAGAAAACCGGCGTCGGTACGCTGAGCAGCCTTATGCTGCCCTATACCTTCGCCCTGCTCATTGTGCTGACAGTGATGCTGTATCTGTTCTGGTGGTTTAATATCCCCCTGGGATTCCAGGCAGATTACGTATATCCGCGGCAAATGTTTTAATGTAGAAAGGGAGTAGTACTATGAAAGATAAAAGTCGTGAATTAACAGAACGGTTTTTCCGGTATGTACAGATTCCATCGCAGAGCCATCCCAATGGGGGTGTGAAAGTTCCCAGCACGGAATCGCAGTGGAATATGGCCCGGCAGCTGCAGAAAGAACTGACCGAAATGAATCTGGAAGATATTTCCCTCAGCGACAAGTGCGTCCTTACGGCCAAACTTCCGGCTCGTCTGCCGAAAGATTTTCAGGGCACCGTGCCGGCTGTGGGCTTCTGCACCCATCTGGATACGGTAGATGTCCATTTGTCTCCAGTCGTACATCCTCAGCTCATTCCCGGCTATGACGGCAAGGACATCGTGCTGAATGCTGAAAAGAATATCATCATGAAGACGGCAGACCATCCGGAACTGGCAGACTATGTCGGTCAGGACCTCGTCGTTTCCGATGGAACCAGTGTTCTCGGCGCCGATGATAAAGCAGCCGTTACCAACGTCATGACTGCTCTGGATACGCTGGTTCATGATGATTCTCTCTATCACGGTGACGTATACGTTTCCTTTGTGCCTGATGAAGAATGCGGCCTCTATGGCTCCAAGAACATGGACCTGACGAAATTCCCCGTCGATTTTGCCTATACCATTGACAGCTGTGCCCTGGGCGAAGTAGTCTATGAAACGTTCAATGCCGGCAGTGCTGTCGTTACCATACACGGCGTCAGTGCCCATCCCATGAGTGCCAAAGGGGTCCTGGTCAATCCGACGCTGATTGCTGTCGACTTCATCAATATGTTTGACCGCAAGGAAACGCCGGAATGTACAGAAGGCAAGGAAGGATATATCTGGTGCCAGGCTGTCGAATCGAATCAGTCCACAGCTGTAGTACATCTGAATATCCGCGACCATGACAAGCAGAAATATGAAGAAAAGAAAGAACGCATCCGCCGGAACGTGCAGAAGCTGCAGGAAGCTAATCCCCGGGCAGCCATTGAATGCACCATAGATGATACGTACGGAAATATTGCCGATGCCGTAACGGACGACAACCGCAAGGCGATTGACTATATTTACGATGCCATGAAGATTCTGGACATTACGCCCAAGACCATTGCCATGCGCGGCGGTACAGACGGCTCCTTCATTTCGACGAAAGGCATCTTGACGCCGAACTATTTTACAGGCGGCCTGAATTTCCATTCGCGCTATGAATTCCTGCCCATTCCGTCTCTCCAGAAATCCTATGAAATGACCTTGACCCTGATTCAGCTCATTTATAAGGGCCAGGGAAAATAAGATAAAGCCTGTATGCTTCCTAAGAAATAATTGCTTGATGTTTATTTGCCACACATGACATGAATGAGAATGTCGTGTGTGGCATTTTAATAAAATCCCATATAAAC
>NZ_CATWFF010000221.1 GCF_958350005.1 uncultured Megasphaera sp.
TGTATATATTCTCTATGGGACTCAAATTTCCTTCTTTTTCACACAAGAAAAATGTATTTTTCTTGCTGTGTGCCGTTACTTTTATCATTTTCCCCATTACGGTCCCGGAAAAGAGTATAAACTTTCACGTTCCTATGCTATAATATGGGTGATTCTCAAGATTTTTTCCTTTTATTTTTTAAGAAAGGCGGTATCGTATGAAATCTGTACTGCGTCCCATTTACCTGGCGCTGACATTCCTCTTTGCATTTGCGCCGGCAGTCCTGGCCAGCGGCGGCTCTCATGAAGCACATGAAGCCATTGGCGCACTGCTGCCGACGTGGAGCATCATTCCCTTCGTAGGCATGTTGCTGTCCATTGCCATTTGTCCGTTAGTGAAGCCTCACTGGTGGGAAAAAAACATGCTCAATGTAGCCATCGGCTGGTCTCTCGTCTTTATTATTCCCTTTGCCGCTGCATACGGCGTCAGCGAAGCACTGTTCCGGCTGCTTGAATCAGTGCTGCTCGATTACCTTCCGTTTATCGTCCTTTTATTAGGTCTGTTTGTCGTTGCCGGCGGCATTGCCGTAAAAGGCACCCTTGCCGGTACGCCTAAGGTCAATGCCCTCCTGCTGCTCATCGGCACGCTCCTGGCCAGCTGGGTCGGCACAACCGGCGCTGCCATGCTCCTCATCCGCCCGGTTATCAAAGCCAATGCCTGGCGTAAACGGAAAGTCCACATCATTGTCTTCTTCATTTTCCTCGTCGCCAACATTGGCGGCAGCCTGACCCCTTTAGGCGATCCGCCGCTGTTTATGGGCTTTCAGCGCGGCGTTCCCTTTACATGGACCTTCTACCTGTTCCCCATGCTGCTCCTGAATATGATCATCTTATTCACCATATTCTTCCTCATGGATAAACATTTTTACAACAAGGAACTGGCTGAAGGCCGCAGCCCCCAGGATGGCCAGGACAATGCCGTAAAGGAACCGATCCACATTGAAGGGGCTCACAATATTCTGTTCATCGCTCTGATCATTGTCGGCGTTGTTGCCAACGGCATCTTGCCTAAAGAATTTGCCTTCTTTGCCAACGGCGCAGGCCTTCCCATTTATGATGAAATCGTCCTGCCCTATGCGATTATCGTCGAAATTGTACTCATTCTGCTGGCCGCTTTCCTGTCGCTGAAAACAACAAAACAGTCTATTCGCCAGCTCAATGAATTTACGTACGCCCCTATTGCCGAAGTTGCCAAGCTGTTTATCGGCATCTTCATCACTATGATACCGGCATTGCTGATTCTGAAAACCCATGGTGCTGAACTGGGTCTGTCCGAACCGTGGCAGATGTTCTGGGCTACAGGCTTGCTTTCTTCTTTCCTGGACAATACACCGACCTATCTGGTCTTTCTGCAAACTGCCGGCGCTCTCGGTGCTGTTGAAGGAATTCATACTTCTGTCGGCATGGTATCACAGATCATGCTGGAAGCCATTTCTACAGGCGCCGTATTCATGGGTGCCAATACGTATATCGGCAATGCACCGAACTTTATGGTTAAGTCCATTGCTGAAGAAAACAAGATTAAAATGCCCAGCTTTTTCGGGTATATGATGTGGTCCTGTGCAATCCTGATTCCGACCTTTATTATTGACACGATTGTCTTCTTTATCTTTAAATTCCATGTATGGTAACAACGCAGCCATACCGGAGAAAAGCCCTCGCCGCAGCGAGGGCTTTTTCATATATAAGAGGCCGGCACGCCAGTCCATTCCAATGACACCGTAACACAAACACAAAAAAACCGTCTCTTTACAGAGACGGTTTCCCTTTGGTGATCCATCCGAGATTCGAACTCGGGACACCCTGATTAAAAGTCAGGTGCTCTACCAGCTGAGCTAATGAATCATGGCTGGCAGGGGTAGCTGGATTCGAACCAGCGCATAGCGGAGTCAAAGTCCGGTGCCTTACCACTTGGCTATACCCCTATGGGGCGAGTATAGGGATTCGAACCCTAGCATAACGGAGCCACAATCCGCCGTGTTAACCACTTCACCATACCCGCCATATTGTAATCTACGCTGACAACTGCGAACTTATTCGCCGTGACCGTCGTCAACGTAGATTATTTTACCATTGTTCCAACCTGTCTGTCAACACCTTTTTTACAATTTTTTATACGCAAATCCTACCGGTCTTTTTCTCCGTACAAAACGTCTTTGACAAAATTCGGCAGGACAAAGGCACTGCGCTGAATACCTTCATTATAATACTTCGTCGGGAACGTCCGTTTCCGATTCGGTTCCCACTGGAGGGGATCATATTTTTTAGAGCCCATGGTAAAGCAGTGCATCCCTGTCGGATACAAGGGGATAAATGCCGTATACAGGCGTGTAATGGGGAATATATCGGATACGCAGTCCTTAATATCCCGTACGAGCTTGCGGTGCATAAACGGCGATTCCGTCTGCTGAACAAACAGGCCGTCTTCTTTCAGTGCTTTGTACGTATCTTTGTAAAACTCATACGTAAACAGTCCTTCGCCAGGTCCGACGGGATCAGAACAATCGACGATGATAACGTCATAGAAATTTTCCGCTTCTCTCATGAAAGCAATGCCGTCACCTACTTTTACGGTCAGTTTGGGATTCTGTTCCAGCATGGCCTTGGCAATATGGGGAAAGTACTTCTTGGACAGTTCAATAACCTTGCCGTCAATATCGACCATCGTAACATGCTCTACTTCCGGATGGCGCACTGCTTCCCGGGCAGCACCGCCATCACCGCCGCCGATGATCAGGACATTTTTGGGCTGGGGATGCAAAAACAGCGGAATATGGACAATACTTTCATGATACATGAATTCATCCTTGTCCGAAGTCTGAAACACGCCGTCCAGGACGAGCATGCGGCCAAATTCCAGTGAATCGGCAACGATAATATCCTGAAATTCCGATTTTCCTTTATACAATATACGTGAAACCTCTGCCGTCAGATCCAGATGCGGCGACTGGTGTTCTGTAACAAACTCTTTCATACGTACCCTCCTGTATTATGTTTTATTTTATTGTATCATAGAT
>NZ_CATWFF010000222.1 GCF_958350005.1 uncultured Megasphaera sp.
TGTTTAACATATATGACTATCTATTTTTTTAAATATGCGTATAATGAAAGTACAGAGCTACTAATATTGAGAGGAGATGTTTGTCATGAAAATTGTATTACTGGAATCACTGGGGATTAGTCAGGAACTGCTCGATTCATATGTTCAGCCGCTGAAAGCCAAAGGATATGAATTTGCCGCTTACGAACGCAATGACGATACGGCTGTACAGATAGAAGAAGCGAAGGACGCAGATATCCTTATTATTGCCAATATGCCCCTGAAAGCAGAAGTCATCAACGCCTGCCCGAAGCTGAAATACATTGATGTTGCCTTTACCGGCGTCGATCACGTTGCTCTCGATGCGGCGAAAGCCAAGGGCATTAAAGTCAGCAATGCTTCCGGCTATTCGACAGTGGCCGTAGCCGAACTGACCATTGCCATGATGCTCGATTTGCTGCGCTATGTGCCGCAGGTAGACGCTGCCTGCCGGGCCGGCGGAACGAAAGCCGGATTCATCGGCTCCGAACTGGAAGGAAAAACGGTTGGCCTCGTCGGTACCGGTGCCATTGGTCATCGCGTTGCCGAACTGGTCCATGCCTTTGGCGCCAAGGTCATTGCCTATAACGGGTTTTCCAAGAAAGCCGATACAGAACTGATCAAATATGTGCCGCTGAAAGAAATGATGGAACAGGCAGATATTGTATCGCTCCACTGCCCGGTAACGGATAAATCCCGGGGCCTCATCAATGCCGAAACGCTGTCGTATATGAAGACGACAGCCTATCTGATTAACGAAGCCCGCGGCCCCGTCGTCGATTCTCAGGCCCTGGCCGATGCCCTGAACAGCGGCAAAATTGCCGGCGCCGGCATTGATGTATTTGAAACGGAACCGCCTCTCGATACGGCTCATCCCCTGCTCCATTCGAAAAATACGATCGTTACGCCCCACGTCGCTTTTGCAACAAAAGAATCCATGGCCAAACGGGCCGTCATCGTATTTGACAACATCGACGCCTACGTGGCAGGAAATCAGAAGAATATCGTTTTATAATTAAACAGACGCCGGTAACGAAGAAAACACTGCAAGGAACAGCCAATGTATGGCTGTACTTGCAGTGTTTTTTTATTCTTTCATTTTATTGAATACAGTCTGCCGGCTGATTCCCAGGAGTTTGGCAATTTGTGTTTTTGTGTATCCCTGGGCCAGCAGGTCTTCGATGACCAGCTGTTCTACGCTGCGCTGGAGCTGTTTCATGTTGATGTGCATATTTTCTGGTCTGACCAGGTGCGATGGCTGCTCCTGAGGCTGATCGAAGAGATACTGGTACGATGTGTCGTCAGTGTCGCCGAAAATATGATACCGCAGGGCCACACTGTGCAGTTCGCGAATGTTGCCCCACCAGTGATGGTGCTGCAATGCCGTCTGCAGCGCCGCTGGCAGCTCCCTGTTTCGTCCTGACAGCTGGCGGAGGAAGTGGCGGAACAGGTAGACAATGTCATGGGGCCGATCATTGAGGGACGACAGGTTCAGGGTCAGTGTATTGAGACGAAAATAGAGATCCCGGCGAAACTTTCCCGACTGGACAGCTCGCATGATATCGGCATTGCTGGCCGAGATGATACGGATGTCCAGGGGAATGACAGAGTCTGAACCGATGCGCATAATTTCTTTTGACTCCAGGACACGCAGGAGTTTGGACTGGATATTGGCGGACATGCTGTTAATTTCGTCGAGGAAAATGGTGCCGCCGTGAGCCAGTTCAAAGTAACCGGCTTTTCCTTCTTTTCGTGCTCCCGTAAAGGACCCGCCAGTATAGCCGAAGAGCTCGCTTTCCAGCAGTTCCGGCGGCAGGGCGGCGCAGTTGACGACGACAAAAGGACCATTTCGCCGGGGACTGGAGTTGTGAATGCTCTGAGCAAACAGCTCTTTCCCAGTGCCGCTTTCGCCCTGAATGAGGACCGGTGCGTTATACGAGGCAATGCGGCGGCCCGTTTCGATGGTCTGCTGCATGCCCTTGTCTGTTGTCAGAATATCGTCGAAGTGATGGGCTGCAGTCAGGCCCGTTTTAGCCAGTTTGTAACGGACGTTTTTTTCCAGCCGCTGCAGCTCTGTTACATCGCGAAAGGCAGCAATATACATCGTTTCGTTATCGGATTGAAAGGGGGCGGCATTGGCAACGAGTGTATATGGAGGGGACTGAATGATTTTATCTTTGTACAGGCTAGGCGTTTTGCTGCTGGAAAAGATATCAGGCAAAATATCGCCGATGTTTTGCTCTTCATTGCCAATGTGAAGAAAGCGGCGGGCCTGGCGGTTGATCTGGGAAATGGCGCCGTCTTTATTGTAGACGATAATGCCTTCATCTACGTGATACAGCACCGACTGGAGCAGGCTGAGCTGGCGGCGGTCTTTCTGCTGAAGTGCCAGCAGTTCATCGGCATACTGGTATACGGACAGAATCGTCGATTCGCTGGGGCGGATGGGATAGACCGGCATGGGAAGATACGAGGCGATCTGCGGCAGCAGGGTACAGCCGACGATGGCCGTGTTGGGCGTAATGGGAACCTTGTCCAGGAGCTGCAGCAGTTTGTCGTGGGAATCTTCAATGCTATATGGCGGATAGCGGACGAGTTTTTTCTGAATATCATCAGGACAGGCACTGCTGTCAAAGATGAAATGTTTATTTAAAAACAAATGAATTTTATCATATTGCGCTACCTGACGCAGCGTGTACAATACGTCTGTCGTCGAGCTGTACAGGCAGAACAGGGGCACATCCAGATGATTGTTCAGCAGAATCTGATGGCTGCCGCTGTTGGTGATGATCACCTTGGCTCCCCGGCGGATAAGATCGCGGGCCTGTTCTACTACGCGGGGAAAATCGATAATTTCGATTTCCGTCTGCTGCGGCAGCGTTCGAAATACGTCGCGGTATACCCATAATATATGCTCAATAGAACGTTTCATCGTAGTATCGGCAATGAGAAAAGCAATGTCGTTCATAGCGAGACCTCCCGGTTCTTGTTAGTAGTATTGTATCATGTAC
>NZ_CATWFF010000223.1 GCF_958350005.1 uncultured Megasphaera sp.
ATAATAAGGAGGAATCAGTATGATCGAAGTACGTTGGCATGGCCGTGGTGGTCAGGGGGCGTTTACGGCAGCACGGTTATTAGGACAAGCCGTTGCTATTCATGAGCATAAGTTTGTTCAAGCCTTTCCCTCTTTTGGACCGGAACGAAGAGGAGCACCCGTCCTGGCTTTTACCCGCATTGATGACAAGAAGGTTACTGATCGCAGTGAAGTAGAGACGTGTGATTATGTTGTCGTTTTGGATGATACATTGTATGGAGAAGCTGTTACGAAAGGCCTGAAAGATACGGGCATTTTGGTTATTAACACGACTAAAGACAGCAGTGCTTTTCCTAAAGCCGGTAATTACTGCGTCGTAACAGTTGATGCGACGGCATTGGCACTTGATATTCTGGGACGTCCTATTACCAATGTTCCCATGTTGGCAGCCTTAGCTGCCGCTGCCGGGAATGTAAGTGTTGATTCGGTGCTCAATGCCATTGATGACCAGTTGGCACCGCGTATTCGAGAAAAAAACAAGAACCTGTTTCTGGCTGCATTTAACGCAGTGAAAGGGGAGGCATGATTATGAACAGACCTGTACCTGTAGATTTTATTCCGCCCAAAACATTAGCTGACTATCCCGTTGGCCCATGCTGCCCATCTAACCATATTGTTGGTATCAATGCGGGTATGCGGACATTCCGTCCCATTATTGATCAGGATGCATGCAAACACTGTCTCCGGTGCTTCCTTGTATGTCCGGAAGGAACGATTGACAAGTCGTCAGAACAGCTGCAGATCGACTACAATTATTGCAAAGGATGCGGCGTCTGTGCCTATGAATGTAAATTTGATGCCATTACCTTGGTAAAGGAGGCCGACATATGAGTACGAAACATTTTATCTGCGGCGATGATGCTGTAGCTCTCGGAGCTAAATTAGCCCGGCCGCAGGTTATTGCAGCCTATCCGATTACACCGCAGACGATTGTTGTAGAACGATTGTCTGACTATGTAGAAGATGGAAGTCTGGAAGCCCAGTATCTGCATGTCGAATCAGAGCACAGCGCCATTACTGCTTCTATTGGCGCAGCCTCTGTAGGTGCCCGTACCTTTACGGCTACGTCTTCACAGGGACTGCTGTATATGGTAGAAGGCTTGTATTATGCCAGTGGTGCCCGGTTTCCCATCGTCATGATGGATGCCAATCGTTCTTTGGCATTGCCCTGGAATATTTATGGCGATCAGCGCGACTCCCTGTCGCAGCTTGAATCCGGGTGGATTCAACTGTATGCCGAAGATGCGCAGGAAGCGCTGGATTTGACGATTCAGGCCTATAAAGTAGCAGAAGATCCGGAAGTCATGCTGCCTGTCATGGTCTGTCTCGATGGATTTGTCCTGACGCATACGTATGAAGTCGTTGACGTACCCGATCAGGAAGCGGTAGATTCCTTTATTCCCTATCGCAATTTTGCTAATAAAATGGATTTGGAACATCCCATGAGCAACTGTATTACTGCGGGTCCGGACTACAATCTGGAATTCCATTATCAGCAGCATTTGGCAACGATAAAGGCAGGAGAAAAGCTGAAAGAAGCTGATGCGGAATATGGTCGCCTCTTTGGTCGTACATACGGTGGCATGATTCAAGCCTATCGGTGTGAAGATGCCGATGCAGTACTGGTGACATTAGGGAGTGTAACTGGTACAGTACGCTGTGTGGTCGATGCTATGCGGGAAGCAGGAAAAAAAGTAGGGCTGTTGAAAATTCGCTGTATGCGTCCGTTTCCAGCCGAAGATATCCGCCAGGTCTTGAAGAGCGTTTCGGCTGTAGGCGTTCTGGAAAAAGACCTGAGCCATGGCTATGAAGGAGTAGTATATACGAACGTGAATTCAGCCCTTCTGTCGATGGATAGCGTGCCTAAAACTGTAAACTTTGTCGGCGGATTGGGTGGTCGGTCTATTTTAAAACAGGATATTGCTGAATGTTATGATATGTTGTTGCGACAGGCTGCTGGCGAATCGCAGAAAGAGCGTCTGGCGTTTGTGAAATTGGGGTGTATATAAAATGGCCATAACAGCACGAAACTTGACAAATGAAGAGTTATTTTATGGACACAAGGCCTGCGGCGGCTGCGGCGCAGCACTGGCAGTACGCTTGGTTATGAAGGTTCTGGGAAAGCGGACCTTTGCCATCGTTCCTCCAAACTGCATGTCTACAGTTGCCTTTATTTATCCGAGTATGACCTTTGGCTGCAGCGGTGCCATTACGCCCTTTGCCGGAACGGCTGCTTTTGAATCGGGTGTTGCTGCCGGCGCTAAGGCATTAGGGCTGGAAAATTATTCTGTTGTCGGCTTTGCCGGTGACGGCGGTACGGCAGATATCGGCATTCAGGCCTTATCTGGCGCAATTGAACGGGGCGACCGCATTATTTATATCTGCTACGATAATGAAGCCTATATGAATACAGGGGTGCAAACATCAGGGCTCACTCCTTATGGGGCTAAAACTACGACGTCGCCGGCTGGTCAGCATCTGCCGGGATGTACGACTCCCAAAAAGAATATGTTTGAAATCGTTGCGGCCCATGATATTGCCTATGCAGCAACGGCCAGTCTGGGATATCCGGAAGATTTGCTGAATAAGGTCGCAAAAGCAAAGGCGACGGACGGGCCGTCGTACATCCATATTTTTGCTCCCTGTCCGACTGGCTGGGGCTGCGCATCGGAGCGGACGGTAGATATTGCCAAGCAGGCCGTTGATACGGGATTATGGTATTTAGCCGAATATGAACATGGTGAAATTACACTGAACCGCAATCCTAAAGAATTCAGCGATGTTCAGCTGTATCTCCGCATACAGAGCCGGTTTTCCCATTTAAAAGAAGTGGATGTAGAACGTATTTGTGCCATACGCGATGCAAAATGGCAGCATATTCGTTCGCACTGGATTCATTCCTAGATTTTGCCAGCAGCGCTGATGCGCTGCCGTTCTCTAAGAGGTGATAGCATGAAGACAGCAAAAGAATACAT
>NZ_CATWFF010000224.1 GCF_958350005.1 uncultured Megasphaera sp.
GTAATAGTTTTATTGTTTTATATTGTACAGCCCTCTTTTCGCCGTGGTAAAGTAGACGTAAGGATAGACGGATTAACGGAAGATGTAAAGGTTGCTTACAGACTTGTATAGGAAAAGAGGTGTTAGTATGAAGAAAAATGAACAGATTAAGTTGGAGATGCAGGTTGGCAAGAAGATGGCTCGTGAAGCTAAGCAGGCTGTCAGCGGCAAGGCTTTGATTCCCTTTTTGGTATTCGTCGCCGTATATTTGGGTAGCGGTATTTTGCTTCAGGCCCAGGGTGTGTCCATGGCTTTTTATCAGTTCCCGGCCCCCCTTGCAGCAGTAATCGGCATTATTACAGCGTTTATTTTGCTGAAGGGAACGTTTGACAGTAAATTTGAAACGTTTGTAAAGGGGTGTGGTGATTCTAATATTCTAATTATGTGTATCATTTACTTGCTGGCCGGTGGATTTGCTGCTGTCTGTGGCGCTATGGGCGGAATTGAGTCGACGGTTAATCTGGGATTGACGTATATACCACCAGAATATTTGGCAGCAGGTATCTTTGTTATTTCCGGATTTATTGCAACGGCGACGGGAACATCTGTTGGTAGTGCTGCAGCTGTCGGTCCGATTGCTATTGCCTTAGCCGAAAAGACCGGTATGCCTTTGCCTCTGATTATGGGCTGTGTTCTGGGCGGAATTATGTTGGGAGATAATTTATCTATCATTTCCGATACGACAATTGCCTCGACGCGGACACAGGGCTGTGAAATGAAAGATAAGTTTAAACTGAATTTCTGGCTGACTCTGGTGCCTGCTATTATAACGGTTATATTGCTTGTAGCCTTTTCGCCATCTGTCACTGTGGAAACTGGTATACATGACTATAATCTGATTAAAGTGCTGCCGTATATCGCTGTTCTCGTAACTGCTATTATGGGATTAAACGTGTTCCTGGTGTTAGTCGGCGGTATTTTGCTGGCCGGAATCATTGGTATCGTTTATGGAGATCTACAGATATTATCCTTCGTTCAGGCAGTGTATAAAGGCTTTTTAGGCATGACAGATATTTTCCTTTTGTCGCTGCTGACCGGTGGATTAGCAGAAATGGTCAATAAGGCTGGTGGAATATCCTGGCTTCTTCAGGTAGTACAGAAGTTTATTCATGGTAAGAAATCAGCCGAACTGGGGATTTCTGCATTAGTTTCTTTATCCGATATTGCTTTGGCTAATAATACGGTAGCGATCATTATTAACGGGGAAATTGCTAAGCGCATTTGTTATCGATTCAAGGTCGATCCCCGTCGTAGTGCGGCCTTGCTCAGCACATTTTCATCTGTCTTTCAGGGTCTCGTTCCTTATGGAGCGCAAATGCTCATTGTTACCAGCTTTGCTGCTGGCAGAGTATCACCTCTGGAGGTTCTGCCGTACACCTGGTTCATTTACCTGTTAGCTTTGTCGGCTATTGTATCCGTTTTCGTTCCTTTCTCAGATGGATTTATTCGCAAAGACCCCTGGAATTTTGAAACTGGTAAGCCCCAGAGTAAGTCCTGATAGGTTATATGTAAAATAACATGTCCTTTCTGATGGCATAATAGAACCCCTTTCACTAGCATTTTATGTCTAATAAAAGGGGTTCATTTCATCCAGGAAGGGCATGTTATTTCCCGTATCGATAGTCTGTTAAAACAGGGTAGCGAAATAGCCGGCAATTAGTACAGATGTAAAGGTTACGGTGACGAAGCCGCCGACGATCATGGATGGGAACATATGGGACATGAGGTAGCCCCGTTCTACTTTGTCATCAGTCAGAGAATTGCAGGTCATTTCCGTAATGATAGCGTCGCAGGGGAAGCCATAGAGTGCAGTCAGACCATTGGCAAAAGCCAGGTAGAAGGACATTCTCAGAATTTTGGAAATGACGAAAGCCATGATGCCCATGCCGATGACGCCGATGACGATGAGAAGAATCATGGGGATAATAATGGATGCCAGCATTTCCGGCGTACAGTCTTTCAGGCCGTCAAAAATGAACATCATCAGTCCGAACATGATTATCCAGTACGACGTAGATCGGCTCAGCACATTGCTTTCCAGGAAGCCAATATGGGTGGCAATAATCCCGAAAATTAATGCCCAGACGGCTCCATTGATAGGTGTTACCTGGCCGGCGCAGATTGCGAGCCAGGCGACGAACGCCAGTTTGCAAAGCATGAAGACAGGCGTATTGATTTTGTCCGAAAGTTTTGGCAGCAGTTTTTTGATATGGCTGTCATCAGCAATGGCTGTGAGGCCGATACCGGACATTTCTTTAATTTGTTCAGGCGTCAGTGTTACTTCTCCGGCATGATATTTTTTCAGCAGCTTTTTCCCTTCTAACTGCAGACAGATTGCTGTAAGCGGATAGCCGGCAAATCCCTGGACGCAGTACATGGTAATGGCGAAGACCGAGGCTGTCGTCAGACCGGCATTGGATGCGGCTGTTTTCATGATTGTAGCGGCTACGATACCTCCAGTCAGTGGCGGCAAGCCGGCAATGACCAGTGTCCGGTCCATGACCAGAGAGCCAATATAGTAGCCAGCAATCAGCATGCCTGCCAGACCAGCCAGACAGACAACGATGGTTCGCCATTGCTGAATGAGCTGTTTAATGCTGATGATTGTGCCAATGTGAGTGATAATCAAGAACAGGCCAATCGTATTGGCAAAAGGCATGATGCCCGCATTGGTGACGATTTCCCTGGGAAAGCACGTCCAGTAGCCGACCAGCATGATGCAGGCCGTAACGAAAACAGAAGGAATCCAGGCTTTGGTAGCATTGGAAACCCATTCGCCAATAACAAATGCAATGGCGCATATAGTAAAGGCAGAAGCAAAATTATAAAGTACCATAAATCGCAGACCTTCTTTCTGAAATGGAATAATAATAAATGATAACTATATTTTAACATTGTATTTATAAATATATCAATAAATTTTCATGAGATCTATGT
>NZ_CATWFF010000225.1 GCF_958350005.1 uncultured Megasphaera sp.
GGAATGACTTTCTGCTGTCCCCGGTAATCGCCGTGTTCAAACAACTTTTCTGTCGCTGCCGCATCTTTACCATATTTCATCTGATAGCGGCGGACAATATTCCCCTGCCCATCTTTGATAACTACATCTACAGAATTTTTGCCATACCCATGGCCATCAGGCTCCAACACTTCAGCCCTATATTCACTGCCCCGGGCCTGGGCGTTCATATTAAAGGTCTGCGCATGGTGCTGTTCTGCCAAAAAGCCGTCGAGATTGGGATTCTGACTGATTGCTCCCGACTGCGTACGAAAGGTATTTTCCAGTGCTTCATTAGCCGTTTTTACAGCATCATCCAGGCCTTGCAGGTACTGGGCCGCTTCCTGCGTACTTTGCTGAGCTGCGGCTTTCTTCATTTCACTGGCAAACCACGCTTCCTTGCTCCGTCCCTGTGAAATGGCTTTATCAAGAGAGTCTTTCTTTTCCTGCTGCATCTTCAAAGTCTGAATAATATCCTTGCTCATCTGCGCAATTTCATCTGGCTTTCGGTCGGGAAGGTGCTTACCCATTTCCATTTGCAGCCATGCCCCCAGCTCCATATCGGTATGAGCAGCATAACTATCCATAAATTGAGTCTGTAGTTTTTGCAGTTCCCGTGCTTCCTGATCTGAAAGCTTCGGGGCAAACTCTTTATCTATCCATAAAATATCTGTTTTATTCATATGATATGCTCCTTTATATCCAATAACTCTTTTTTATTTACGTACATTTCAAAGAATCAGTCTGTCTATAACAGGGTGTTAGTACTATCAATTCTAATTATTTTTAAAAGTAATCATTTAAAACTGACCAAAACCCCTCGTCACTTTTATTATTTTTTTTATTCTCTTATTGTTTTTTTCGGCGATTCATATTACTCTTGTAGGCTTCTTCGTGTTTTTCTTCTTGTCGTCCGACTGTATTCGATTGACAAGATTCCTCGTTTTCTGGCTTAATAATATAAACGCCGCGTCGACTTGCCGTACTATTGTCGTTACGAACGGGATTTTTAGTATCTTTCTTTACGCGCTTCTCACTTGTATCTTTCTTTATATCACTCTCACTAGCAGGCTGAATATCCATGGTCTGAATCAGTTCTCGAATCTGTTTAATCTTGTCTTTCAAGGTATTTGAAATAGACTTTGTATGTTTTACTGTATCCAGCAGGTCATCGGTCGTAATTTCGGTACGCCCTTCCAGAAAGGCCGTTTCAATAGTTTCACTGACAACAGCTTCCAAATCAGCGCCGTTAAATCCTTCTGTTTCTTTAATTAAAGCAATGGAATCAATAGATGAGTTCCATTTATGGCGCTTTTTCAGGTGAATATCCAGGATCTTTCGCCGTTCTTCGCCGTTAGGCAAATCGACAAAGAATAACTCATCAAAGCGTCCTTTACGCAGGAATTCCGGCGGAATCCGTGATATATCATTGGCCGTAGCTACGATGAAGACAGTGTTATCTTTTTCCTGCATCCATGTCAGGAACTGGCCAAAGAGCCGCATCGTCACATCACTGCCGTTTGTCCCGCCTACGCCGGAAAAGGCCTTTTCCAGCTCATCAATCCATAATACACAGGGACTGATCGCTTCGGCCAACTGCAAGGCCCGGCGCATATTGTGTTCTGATTCGCCGACATATTTTCCCAGGAGCCGGCCCACATCTAGGCGCACCAGAGGAATTTCAAATAAACTGGCTGCCGCTTTTGCAGTCAGGCTTTTGCCGCATCCCGGCATGCCGACAATCAATACACCTTTGGGCATATCGACGCCAAAGGTCATAGCTTTATCAAGGTTGGCAAAAATCTTGGCTTTTCGCTGCAGCCACGTTTTGAGATGCTCCAGACCGCCAATGTCTGCCAGCGAAGACGAATAGCGTATCATTTCCAGCATGCCTGATTTTTTAATAAGCTGTTCTTTTTCCGACAGGATGAGCTGCTTATCTTCCCGATCAATGCATCCACCATCCTGATAAGCTAGATTTAAAATCTGACGAATCTGAAATTCATTGAGCCCTTTAAAGGATACGGCCAGTTCGCGAATAATGTCATCATCTACAACTATCTGCAAATCGGCTATGAACTGGCGAATTTGTTTCTGAATCTCTGCAAGATCCGGAAGAGGAAGATCAAAAACAGTAATATAATTTTCCAGTTCCCGCGGAATGACGACCGTCTCAGATACGATAAAAATAGTCGTACTATACCCTTCTAAGTACATGGCCTTTTCAGCAATCATCTTTAAGAGCGCAACAACTTGCGGGTTTTCTTGCAACTCTTTATGAATATCCCGTAATATTAGAAAGGTAGGCTGATCGAATCCTTCGTCCATATTATGCAGTAAAAACTGTTCCAAATTACATTCCTGCATCTGATGTTTATCCAGAAAATCAATGGCTCCCAAGGCATTATTAAATTCTACACAATTAGCTCCTTCACGGATCTGTTTAATATCCTCATCAATAACCTGGGAATCGAAATGGCTAATATAAAGGATGGGCCGCAAGGCATCGACATACGATGCCAGTCTGGCTACTGTCGTTTTTTTAATTCTCATACCTCCATATACCAGATTGAATGAGAAGAGACATTACTCTTGTAATAAATTCCATCAAGAATTACGAACATATTTATAATATCGTCATACGACAAATCTCCGCCTGTCTGTCCGGCAGAACGAACGTAATCACCGGTATTCATTCCAATAATCATATAGGTACGGCCTTTAGCAGCCAAATCTTTCCAATACCCATCGGTTTGTCCAGTAAAGCTGTGAAGCTGACTTCCCATAACTTTTTTAAAAGAAGAATCCGTAATCAACTCACAAATTGCTTTGTACATAGCCGCCTTATCTGCATTATGTTCCGTATCCAGCTCCGTCTTGCCTTTTTCTTTGGATAAGTTAACTGGCAAATAGTACGCTCTTGTAGTATCATTCATG
>NZ_CATWFF010000226.1 GCF_958350005.1 uncultured Megasphaera sp.
CAATAATTGAATAGAATGTTGCATGATTCGACAAATGCATTATAATAATAACCAAGAAAAGATTTTACAGTGCTAAAAGGAAAGGAGTGAAATCATGCGGACGTCCCATCCGCTGCCTGTATAGTCATTGAACGGAACTGGGAAATAGGAAACTGTATTTATTTTTTATAGGAAAGGGTGAATTGAATTATGATGGTTTTTCTGGCAGTATTACCTCTGTTATGGCTGATTATCGGCCTGTCGGTACTGAAAGTACCGGCGTGGAAAGCATGTTTAGTTGCAGCAGTTATATCATTTATCGTCGCTGTCGTGCCTTTTGCAAAGGAACCGGGGATTATGTTATCCGGTGCGCTGGAAGGCGTTGCACTGGCCGTATGGCCGATCCTGCTGGTTATTACAGCCGCTATTTTTACGTATAATCTGGTTGTAAAGACAGGTGCAATGGAAACGATTAAGACGATCCTGACGTCTGTAAGCCCGGATATGCGTGTCCTGTCCCTGCTGCTGGCCTGGGGCTTTGGTGCATTCATGGAAGGCATGGCTGGTTTTGGTACTGCCGTTGCTATTCCGGCAGCTATGATGGTTGGCTTGGGCTTCCACCCACTGAAATCGATTCTGGCCTGCCTGGTAGCAAATTCCGTACCGACGACATTCGGCTCTATCGCAATTCCGACGACGACGCTGGCTACGCTGACCGGTCTTGATTCTGTAGCACTTGGTCAGTTTATTGCAATCCAGCTCTTTATCCTCAATACGGTCAGCCCCTTCTTCGTTGTCATGATTATGGGCGGCGGTCCGAAAGCGCTCAAAGGCGTATTCCTCATTACACTGATTTCCGGCCTAGCTCTGTCCATTCCGGAACTGCTCATCAACATGGCTATGGGGCCGGAACTGTCCGTTATCGTACCGTCGGTTATCATCATGGGTGCTATTGCCGTATGTGCAAAAGTCCTGCCGACGAATGATCCGGAATACAAAGTCGATGCTGATGTCCGCAGCGTTTCCGGCAACGAAGCCATTACCGCTATGATGCCGTTTATCCTGATTTTCGTACTGCTCATTCTCACGTCCAAACTGGTTCCGGCTATTAACGGCCCGCTGAGCTCGATTAAAACGTCAGTGCCGCTGTACATGGGTCCTGGGGCTAAACCGTACACCTTCGTATGGATTGCTACGCCGGGCATCATGATTTTCCTCTCCGCATTAATTGGCGGCGCTATTCAGAAAGCAAGCTTCGGCAAAATGATGGGTGTATTGGGGGATACCTTTAAAGGTCTGAAATTTACGTACATTACGATTATCTCCGTCGTTGTTACGGCAAAACTGATGACGTACAGTGCTATGACGGCTACTATTGCCGGTGCCCTCGTCGATGCAACTGGTTCCTTCTATCCGGCATTTGCGCCAATTGTCGGTGCCCTCGGTGCCTTTATTACCGGCTCCGGTACGAACGCTAACGTCCTCTTTGGGCCGCTCCAGACGGCTGCTGCCGGCCAGATGTCGCCTGGCGATACGCCGCTGGCTCTGTGGCTGGCTGCTACGAACTCCGGCGGTGCAGGCATTGGCAAGATGTTCTCGCCGCAGAGTATTGCTATCGGTATCGGTGCTGTCGCTCCGGCACTGGAAGCGTATCTGAAAGAAGCGAAAGTAGAAGAAGGTAAAGCAAACGAACTTCGTCAAAGCATTCTGCCTAATGTTATTATGCAGAACATTGCCAAATACTTCGTCATTTACATCATCGTAGCCGGTATTGTCTGCTACTTTGGTCAGAGTATCTTCCTTCCGTAAGGTCAGGCGGAATGAGGAAATAAAAAACAGGTATTCCCGAGGGAATACCTGTTTTTTTCTGTCGCAAGAACAGAAAAGGTGTGATGATTACCGCAGAATGGAGCCGGAAATAATCATCTGCTGTACCTGGTTGGTGCCTTCGTAAATCTGCGTGATCTTGGCATCGCGCATGTAGCGTTCTACCGGATATTCACGAGTGAAGCCGTAGCCGCCGAATACCTGAACAGCATCGGTGGTGACTTCCATAGCGATATCGGAAGCATATTTCTTAGCGATGGAAGCAGCCATGGAGTAGGATTTAACATCAGGCTGACCCATGAGCCAAGCTGCTTTGTATACAGCCAGACGAGCCGTTTCAATCTTCAGTTTCATGTCAGCGAGCATGAAGGCAATAGCCTGTTTCGTAGCAATCGGTTTGCCGAACTGAACACGTTCTTTAGCGTATTTAACAGCTTCGTTGTAAGCGCCTTCAGCAATGCCCAGAGCCTGAGCGCCAACGCCTACACGGCCGCCGTCGAGGGTCATCATGGCAATCTTGAAGCCTTCGCCTTCTTTGCCGAGGAGGTGATCAGCCGGAACTTTTACGTTCTGGAATACGAGTTCACGCTGTACGGAAGCGCGGATACCCATTTTAACTTCTTTTTTGCCGTACGTGAAGCCTTCCATGCCTTTTTCGACGATGAAAGCGCTCATGCCTTTAGCACCTTTGGATTTGTCCGTAGCTGCGAATACAACAGTGATGTCAGCTTCGCCGCCGTTGGTGTTGAATACTTTGGAGCCGTTCAGCGTGTACGAGCCATCTTCGTTTTTCGTGGCAATGGTGGAGCCGTTCAGAGCATCGGTACCAGCGTTCGGTTCAGTTAAACCAAATGCGCCGAGTTTCGTGCCTTCAGCGAGGGGTTTTAAGAATTTGGCTTTCTGTTCAGCTGTGCCGAATTTCCAGATAGGCCAGGAGCAGAGCATCGTATGTACTTCAAAGCTCAGAGCGATGGAGGGGTCAACTTTAGCAACTTCTTCGCAAGCTACAGCCAAGCTGAGGAAGTCTGCGCCAACGCCGCCGTTTTCTTCTTCCCAGGGAATACCGAGAAGGCCGAGGGTGCCCATTTCGTCAAGGATGGAACGGTCGAATACTTCTT
>NZ_CATWFF010000227.1 GCF_958350005.1 uncultured Megasphaera sp.
CCTCCACATCAGTCGTACTGCAATTCGTAAAGTATGCCGTCCATTTGGACAGGCCGTATAGTTTTTTAACATCACTCGATATGATGCTCTTTAGCCAGGGCTATGATTTCTGGCTCCGTCAGCTTCGTGCATGCAGCAATCATACTTACTGGCAAGTCATGACGCAGCATAGCCAATGCTGTCTCCAGTCGATTCGTCTCTATTCCTTTTTCCATACCCTGAGCCATTCCCGTTTCAAGGGCTTCTTTGATGTCGGAATTGTAGTCTCGAATTGCTTTTTCGCGGAGCATATATTTTGTCCACAGTGCATCATCGTGAACGAATCGTTCCTGTGCCTGCAGCACTTTTTCCATTACCGGATCTCCCATTGCCATCGCCTCCACATCAGTCGTACTGCAATTCGTAAAGTATGCCGTCCATTTGGACAGGCCATATAGCTTTTTAACATCACTGTAGGAAAATTTTGGCAGTTCAATCGTATGTATTCCAAAATCTTCGGTCAGTTTTCGGCGGCTCCTGTCATTGTATATATGATACACATTATGCCAGTCCGGTTCCTGTAAAAAACTGAAATTCATCAGGATAATCGATACGGTCGGCCTGAGCGTATCATAGGAATCGCCGGGATTCAGCTCCCGACTGTATAGTTTTGCCCAGTAGTATAAAAACCGTTCAGCCAGCTTACGATGATTACGAAGCTGGACTTCAATATCTACATAGCCATTACCTGTGTCGGCCAGAATATCGAGACGCGAAAGTTTTTCCCGTTCATCTTCCAGAATCATTTCATTGTTCAGAAAAGTAATATCCTGGATAACAGGCTGCTGCCCGTACAGGGTATCATTCAAAAAGCGGATGGTAATTTCCTTTCGCTGTTCGCTGCCCATGAGATATTTGAAGTATAAGTCATTTACGCGATTGAGTTCCATGGTACCCCTCCTGTTCTCGTTGCGGTACGGTGCTGTATAGTTTTATTATACCACAGGTACTTCCCTTTCCTATGAAACTCATTAGATTCTAATCTGGCATGCAGCACTCTCCCTGCCAGGCAAATCATAAGGTGCGTGACTGCTCTCTCCTGCGTATATTCTACTCATGCAAGCAGGTTTTGTAAATGAACAGGCGGTATATCTTCCAGGCAGATACGCAAAAAAACAGACCTCCCAAGAGGGAAGTCTGTTTTATATTGTCGTATGATTCTGGAATTAGAATACGAATACGAACTGAGCACGAGTTTCTTCGCCCGGATCGTTATCGCCGTCTTTTGCACTGGAAGCAAAGGACTGCATCAGCTGGAACTGTGCATTCTTAGCGAAGGTATAATCAACGCCTGCACCCCAGGATTCTACGTTATTCATGAGATTATCGTTTCTCCATGTATTCGTAGAACCTACGAAAGTATCCGTAAGGTTATCTGCCTGGAGGTATTCTACCCACAGATCCCAGGATTTAGGAGCAGCAAAAGCAGCTTTGCCATAGGTCAATTTGCCATAAATCATGTCAGCGCTGTCATCGCCGTTAGAGAATTCTTTATCAGCTGCATAATTTTCATAGTTAGCTAAGGCATTCCACTTAGAACCAATGTTGACAGAGCCATATACACCCCAGACATCAACATCGCCAATAGAGCTAGCATTATCGCCAACCATAATATTGTTGTAGTATACGCCAGCTGCGGAACCATTACCAAAGAAGCCTTCTAATTCGCCATAAGCCGTTTTGGCTGCATCTTTATTTTCAGTGCCATCAGCATAATCGTTACCACCAATAAGCCCGCGTTTGAATTTACCATAGCCAGCTGTTGCTGCAAAGCTGTCTGTAGCATATTTCAACTGAGCGCCATCAAAGGAATCACCATAGAGATAGCCATAGGAATTACCCATTACATAGTTGTAACGACCAGCTAATACATTCCAGTTGGAGCCGATATTATAGCTTACGTTGGCCAAATCCGTATAGGTCTGGTCATCTTCACTGGCTGCGTCATTATTGCCAAAAGACTGGTTATCGGTGCTCCAGCCATAGGTTACAGTTGCACGGTCATTAACCTGCGCATTGGCACGAAGGCGGAGACGGTAAGACCAGGAATCATCATCTTTTACTTTTCCTGCACCGTTTTTATCGCCATCCTGGTTGATGTAACGGAGACGGAAATCACCAGTCAGTTTTACGTTGCCGACTTTGTTTTCCAAAGCCGATACGCGAACGCCGAGGTTGTTCAGTTCGTCTGCATATTCGTCAGCCAGTTTGTTGATGAGAGCGCGCTGTTCAACAGAAGCTTTGTCCATGTGAGCCATGGCTTTAGCTACGATTTCAGCTGCTTCATAACGGGTGATGTTGCGGCCGCCTTCGAAGTGCGTGCCATCAACGCCCTGGATGATGCCGGAATCAGCCAGTTCTACTACGGATTTGTAAGCCCAGCTGTCGGTCGGTACATCGACGAACGGGTTAGCTGCAAATGCGCATGTTGCGCCTACAGCCATGGTTGCTGCTAATGCTGCTGCGAGTTTCATTTTCATCGTAAATTACCCCTTTTCATGGTAAAAACATAAAATAGTTTGGTCTTCCTTCGTTACAGGTTGAGTGTCCAATCCATTCTGTCAGGGGGTCATTGGCGAGTTGTCCTAGTTTCCTCTCTTTTACTGCCCTGCTGTCCTGTCTTGTCCGCTCTAATGGGCTGTACCTACAGTTTCCTGTACCACAACCGTTGTGGTTATTATACACTAGTCTTTCCGTTTTGTCAAAATCCAGTCAAAAAAAGGTAAAGAAAAGCATCCATGCACAATGGTTCTACCGCATAACCAGGCCATTTTTACAGAAAAATATTATGATTATATACAAATTGAAAATTGATAACAGTATACC
>NZ_CATWFF010000228.1 GCF_958350005.1 uncultured Megasphaera sp.
GTGCTTCCTGTCGTTCCATATATCAGCATTCCCCCTCTAATTTATATAATATTGGTATATTATACCATATTTCCCATAAAAAAGGGCAAAAACATCCGAAACCGTAACCAGACTGTAACAAAAGATCTGTCCCGTCTCTGCCGGCTATTTCATGATCGGTTCTGCTGCAGGCATCAGTCGTTCCAGACGATTCATGCGGAATTCTTCTACAATAGCCATAAAGGGAGGACAATGAATCGGATTGGCTGAAAAGCCAAATAAATGGGAGGGGCAATCACAATCGGTGCAGCCAAAACCGGGAATATTCCACTGAGCAATCTGTCCGACTGCCCTGGCCATGTCATGTTCCAGATCATCGGCAGTGCGCACGGGGACGACAGCAATGACGTCGGCATACTGGCGAAGATAGTCAATATGCCAGTGCATCTTTTTCCGCTTCCGCTGATGCCGGGCCAGGCGGGCAGCCAGGCCCTTTCTGGCAGAGCCGACGTAGACATAATAACCGATGGGAAAAGACATCGTTCCCTTGGCACCAATGACGATATTCAGTGCTTCCCGTACCTGCAGCACGACGAAGTAATCGCCGGCATCGTGGTTTTCCCGTTCCAGAACCGCTTCCGGATAGGCCAGAACCCGGACGGGAGCCGGCACGGTAAAAGATGAATCCCAATGCAGGGCCAGTGCTTTCCAGTCCAGCAGGGGCGCACTGCGGTAAAAGGCCTGGGCAAAGGCCGGATCGGTATGATAATCAGGGAGGAACCACTGCGCTCGGTCCCAGTGAACGAGGAACAGCACGCCTGTATGGATGCCTGTTTCGCTCATTTCGGCCAGCTCGAGAATATGTTTTCTCCCCCGTTCCGTCACGGCATCAGGGAACATGGCGCCGTGCCTGCCAAAGAGCGTACACGATTTGACTTCTACATAAAACCGTTCGTCTCCCCGACCTAACAGCAGGTCAAAGCGACTGTCTCCGACCGTAACTTCCCGGCGAATGAGATCCCAGTCTTCCCAGCCGGGAATCTGATGTTCCTGAATAAGCCAGGCTGCAGTATCGT
Source organism: uncultured Megasphaera sp. (assembly GCF_958350005.1). Taxonomy (GTDB): domain Bacteria; phylum Bacillota; class Negativicutes; order Veillonellales; family Megasphaeraceae; genus Megasphaera. The sequence goes on from NZ_CATWFF010000228.1 coordinate 1,056, forward strand.
TATTATACTGCGTATCGAGCAGAATCGGCGTTCCGTCCCGTTCGATACCTACGACATCGTAAGCCGTCTTGCGGCCCTGCTGTTTTGCCTCCCGCACGTACATGCCGACGCCGGGAAACAGCAGTTCCCACATTCTTCCCGGATTTGGCATATGACAGGCAGCGATATGGCCGTCCAGCTCCACATAGGCAATGAAGCGATTAGGCCGGCTGACAAAACGCCCTTTCTGTACTGTATCATGTATATTCATAGTGTTATCTTCTTTCTCTGACCTTGTGTTATCTTCTTTCTCTGACCTTGATCTATACAGTATTATACCACAGGCAAAAAAAAACGGCCTTGCCGGGCAAGACCTGAAGATGTCAGTTGTCAGGAAATACGATACTGTACATTGCGATGCTGAGCCTGTAAAAAGGTGACATTCTGCCAGAATGTACGCCAGCTGCCATCAGGATCATATCCTTCTACAACCATGGGAATGTGATAGGCATGTAATTTAGGCAGTAAATCCGCAAAATTATAATCTCCGTCAGTCAGCGGCGTATGGTACTGCGTGCCGACGCGATTGCTGATATGAATTTTAGATACCTTCGGCAGCTGTTCCAGCAGGCAGAAAACCTCTTCTTCACTGTCACAATGAGCGACATCGACGGTATACGAAAAGAATGAAAACAAATCGCCTGTAACCTCTTTCATGGCCTCTATATTCGTAACAAATTCCTTTTTTGCTTTTTCCATAATTTCCAGCGATACAGGCATATCCATGCGATACGAAGCATCGGCAATTTCCTGAAACGACCGGTGCATGGCGGCTACGCTCTGGGCCCGCCAGCCCGGCATAGTCAGATGACCAGGATGAACCGTCACTTCTGAAGCGCCCAATCGGCAGGCCAGCTGCATGGATCGAATTACTTCTTCTACAGATGTGCGGCGAATTCCTTCGTTCATGGAACACAAATTCAAATCCCAGCTGCAGCTGTGTACCGCTGTGTGTACCGGATAATGAACGGACAGCCGCCGATATTGTTCTTCCTCGTATTGGCGGCAGTAAAAATGTTGTGCCCAAAATTCCATGCCGCCTAATCCACATTCATAGACCTGGCGAAACATTTCTTCCAGCGCCGCATTCCACACCATGGTCGACGCTATCAAAAATTCTTTCATGGGTCCCCTCCTTCTTCTTCCACTGGTATTATACGCACGGCAGCGTAAAATATACCTGTTGATTCCGTAAAATTACGGCATAAAAAATCCGCCAGACTTCGACGGGGAAATCTGGCGGATCTACTATGAAGGGGGAACAAGATGCAATATACTGCATCTTAGAGATTACTGAATTTCAATAGTCTTGACATCCTGCTGAGGCTGCTGCATTTCTTTCGGCATCATAACAGTCAGGACGCCATCTTTGAACGAAGCCTGGACAGCATCTTTTTTAATGCCGCTGACAGGGAACTGACGGCAAAAGGAAGTGCTGCTCCGTTCTTTGCAGATGTAATGCTTCTGTTCATCTGTATTGTCCTTCGTATCTTCATGAACGGCTGACAAGGTCAGCATGTCGTTGTCATAGGTAAGATGAATATCTTCTTTGGCAACGCCCGGCATATCAGCTGTCATGACGTAAGCGTCACCTTTGTCTTCTACATCAACTTTCGGCATCGTATAGGAATCATCGACAGGCCACATAAAGTTGTTAAAGAAATTATCAAAAACATCAGGAACAGTAAAAGTATTATTTACAACAGTCGGGAATACGTTTTTCATAAGTCATACCTTCTTTTATATCATCTGAAAT
>NZ_CATWFF010000229.1 GCF_958350005.1 uncultured Megasphaera sp.
GAATATATAATAGCGGGAATGTATAATCCTCATATTATAAGTATTACACATTCCCGCCAAAATTCCTGCTGCCGATTGTAATCTTTTTACCAATGATACGGTTCGTGACGATTGATCTTAATCGCCCGATAGAGCTGCTCCAGCAGCAGCAGCCGTATCATCTGATGCGTCAGGGTAATGCGGCCAAAGGAGATGCACCAATCTGCCCGTCTGCGCACGCAGTCAGCCAGGCCGAAGGGGCCGCCAATAATGAAGGAAATTTCCCGGCAGCCATGGAGGGCCAGGTCGGCAATGGCTGCGGCTATTTTTTCCGATGACGCAAGATCGCCCTGTACATCCAGTGCAATCAGATACGAACCGTCCCGCACGCGCCCCAGCATCTTTTCACCTTCTTTGTCCAGAACCTGACGCTTCTGTGCGTCTGAAGGAGAATCAGGCATTTTTTCTTCCGGCAGCGCCGTTATCTCCACTTGTCCATAGGGACGGAGACGCTTTAAAAACTCGTCCATACCGGCAGTCAGATATTTTTCTTTAATCTTGCCTATGGATATGATGTGGTATTTCATGATTCATCACTCTGAGGACTTTCCTGCAGCACAACAGTCGCTGTCTTCTGGTCGCTGCCGTCGGTGGTGTAGGTAATAACGACAGAATCGCCGACCTGGTGGGCATCCATAGCCTGCTGGAGGGAAGCAAAATCTTTCACTTCTGTGTCGCCGATTTTCAGAATGACATCGCCATGACCGATACCTGCCGCATCGAGCGGTCCGCCGGCGACTACTTTATATACATAAATACCGTCAATATTCAGTTTCATGCCAAACCGGGCGGCCATCTGCTTATCCAGTCCATACAGGCCAAGATAAGGACGGACGACTTTGCCGTTCTGAATCAGGGACTGCAGAATAGGCCGGGCCGCATTGACGGGAATGGCAAATCCCAGGCCTTCTACGCCTTCTTTGGAAATTTTCGCACTGTTAATGCCGATGACCTTGCCGTCGGCATTGACGAGAGCGCCGCCGCTGTTGCCGGGATTAATGGCCGCATCAGTCTGAATGAGCTTCATGCTCTGCCCTTCTGCGCCAATAGTCCGATTCATGGAACTGATGACGCCGACCGTAACGGTTCCCTGGAATTCCAGGCCCAGAGGATTGCCAATGGCAATGGCCGGTTCCCCAACCTGCAGGGAATCACTGTCACCAAATTCGGCGACAGGCAAATTATCGACCGTAATCTTGACTACAGCCAAATCGGTCCGTTCATCGCGGCCGACGACGGTGCCTTCTGTACTCTGACCATCGGCAAGAGATACGATGACTGTCTTGTTATTGCCCACAACGTGGTTGTTGGTCACAATATATCCGGCCTTGTCAAAAATAATGCCTGAGCCGACACCTTCGCCGACAAGAACCTGGCGGTTAAATATATCCCGGTCATAGACTTTGGTCGTAATGCCGACGACAGCAGGCGATACTTTTTTGGCTGCCTGCACGACAAAGGTATTCCGTGCATCTGACAAGGGCGCCGACGACTTGGCCGGCTCATTCAGGGGATTCGTCGTTCCCTGATAGGTCGTGCCGCCAGAGGGACTGGTAAAAAAAGAGTCGTGAAACTTATATCCCCCGACGGCACCGGCAATGATGAGAACAGCCGCTACGGCTGCTGTAATGATATGGTTTCGCTGCATAGTTCAGTACCTCCTTGCTGAAATCGAACTCGTCCGCGCTGACAGGCCAGGCGCAGCAGAATATCTTCTCCTACAACACGGCCTTTCTGAGCCAGCACCTGCCGGACAGTATGCAGGGAAAGAAAAGGCGTATTGTTCTTTTCACTACGGTGAGCCAGCAGGACGTGCATACGCCGCGTCATGGGCAGGCTGGCCAGAAATTCTGCAGCCGTCCGGTTGGACAGGTGGCCCCATGGCCCGAGAATTCGCTGCTGCAGTGCATACGGGTATGGGCCGTTTTTGAGCATTTCTTCGTCGTGATTCGCTTCCAGAATTAAAATATCTGCGTACGCTGCCGCCTGTTCCACTTCCGGACTGAGACAGCCCAGATCCGTGGCCAGCGTAATCTTCGTATTGCCATGATACACCGTATAGCCTACAGGCCGGGCCGCATCATGGGAAATGGAAAAAGGCACGACCTGTATTCCGCCTACCCGCACCCGCCGCGTCAGCGGGACAAACCGGTTCTGGTAGTCATCGACACTGCGGCCAATATGGCTCCATGTTTCCTGCGTCGTATATACGGGCATATCTGTCCGCTTCAGGAGCGTTGCCAGGCCATTGACATGGTCCGTGTGTTCATGCGTAATAAACAGGGCATCCAGGTCACGCAGCGTACAGCCGTATTGCTGCAGTCCCTGGGCAATGCGGCGGCAGCTGATGCCGGCGTCAATCAAAATATTCGTGCCGGCACAGCGTATAAACGCGGCATTTCCTTTGCTGCCGCTGGCCAGCATACTGACCAGACACTCGTCATGCTGCACTTCACCGCCCATAGCCGGCAGTATCTCCGTCGCCGGAGGCGCCGGCACAGCAGCGGCATCCCTGCAGCCTGCCTGCCGTCTTGCAGAAGCTACGGACTGGGCCAGCAGCTCCAGCTGCTGCTCGCTTTCTGTCATAGTCGTCATCCTTTCTTATATCTCTCCACTTTCGTGTTATTATATCATAGAAGTATGGCATCTGCACTGAAATACGAAAAAAACCATCGTTCCGGAATTGCTTCCAAACGATGGTTCATCTGGTGGGCCTAGGTGGACTTGAACCACCGACCTCACGCTTATCAGGCGTGCGCTCTAACCAGCTGAGCTATAGGC
>NZ_CATWFF010000230.1 GCF_958350005.1 uncultured Megasphaera sp.
TAACTTTTCGCCCTGTCTATTTCGGCAAATTATTCAGTTAATCTTTATGTTTATTTTGTAAATTATCTGTTCATTTTTCTGTACCTAAAATTTATTTTCACATTGCAGTATTTTCAAGAGCAAAAAAACATGCTATGATGTACTCATAGAAAGCATGTATGTACTCGACAAACATTCTATGAGGTGATTACACATGAACAAGTATCTCGCATCAGTCATTGAACACGTCAAAACGAAGTACGCAAATGAACCTGAATTTGTCCAGACCGTAGAAGAAGTTTTTTCCTCTCTGGAACCTGTCGTAGAACGCCATCCGGAATACGAAAAATTCGATCTTCTTACTCGATTAGTCGAACCGGAAAGACAGTTTACATTCCGTGTTGTCTGGCAGGATGACGCTGGCAAGTATCATACCAATACAGGGTACCGCTTCCAGTTCAATGGCGCCATTGGCCCTTATAAAGGGGGCCTGCGTTTCCAGAAAAATGTCTATCCTGGGATCATCAAGTTCCTGGGGTTTGAACAGATTTTCAAAAACGCGCTGACCGGTCTGCCCATTGGCGGTGCCAAAGGGGGCGCTGATTTCGATCCTACAGGCAAATCGGATGCGGAAATCATGCGGTTCTGTCAGAGTTTCATGCAGGGCTTATACCGGTACATCGGCCCGGACATCGACGTTCCTGCCGGTGATATGGGCGTCGGCGGCCGTGAAATCGGCTACCTCTTCGGCGAATACCGCCGTCTGAAAGGAGCCTTTGAAAACGGCGTTCTCACCGGCAAGGGCTTCAGCTTTGGCGGCTCCCTCATCCGTCCGGAAGCAACGGGATACGGTGCCGTATACTTCCTGGAAAATGTACTGAAAGACGACGGTCAGGATATTAAAGGAAAGACCATCGCTGCCGCCGGTTTCGGCAACGTTACGTGGGGCATCTGCAAAAAAGCGACGGAACTGGGTGCAAAAGTTGTTACCTTATCCGGACCGGACGGCTATATTTATGATCCCGATGGTGTAGCAACGGAAGAAAAAATCAATTACCTGCTGGAAATGCGCAACAGCGGCCGCAACTGCGTCAAAGACTATGCCGACAAATTTGGCGTAGAATTCTTCCCCGGCGAAAAACCGTGGGGCCGCAAAGTGGATATCATTATGCCGTCGGCCATGCAGAACGACGTCCACATGGAACAGGCCAAACAGATTGCCGCCAATAAAGTACGGTACTATATTGAAGTCGCCAACATGCCGACAACCAATGATGCACTGAAATACCTGTTGGATCAGAAAGATATGATCGTCGCTCCTTCCAAGGCAGTCAATGCCGGCGGCGTAGCCGTATCGGCTCTGGAAATGAGCCAGAACAGCGAACGTCTCGTCTGGACGGAAGAAGAAGTCGACACCCGCCTCCATCATATCATGAATACTATCTATAAAAACTGTAAGGAAGCATCGGCCCGCAACGGCCTGGGATACAACCTCGTCGCTGGTGCCAACATCGCCGGCTTCGAACGAGTCGCTGACGCCATGCTTTCGCAGGGCGTATTCTAACTTCACCCTCCATATACGGCAATATAATGCCGAAAAAAACGCAGCCCTTTTCAGGGAGCTGCGTTTTTTTATTGTCCTGTATAGTTACTTTCCTACAGTCTGTTCAAATTCCTGGCGAACAGCCTGCCGAATCTGTGGATCCTTTTCAAAAGCGAATAAAATGCGGCCTATAATTTCCGCTCCCTGCAGAATAACCGGCTCAATAGACGGCTGTTTCACCATATTGGCAATGGCCGCCGAATGGCCCGGGCACCATACGTTCCCCATGGCCAGGTGCAGATGCAGGGCCGGGCACTGATGACTGACATTGCCAATGTCTGAGCTGCCGCAGTCAGACGGTTCCGTAAAGGGAATACCCATATCACGCAGGACCTGACGGGACACTTCTGTCGCCGCTTCATTCCACACCATGTCGTCGAATTTATAGCCCAGCTGTTTTACATTATACGTCGTTTCCGTCGCCAAAGCAGCACCTTTAAAGCAATTCATGATTTTAGCAACAACCTGATCCAAATACTTCCTCGTCGTGTGACGAATGCAGCATTCCACTTCGGAAAAATCAGGCACTACGTTAGAAGCGGAACCGCCATTGACGATATAGGAACCAATCCGTGTTTCCGGCCGGACATGCTGGCGCAGCATATCAATGGCATGGAGAGCCAGCATGGCACCGTTCAGGGCATTGCGGCCATTCCAGGGCTCGCTGGCAGCATGGGCTGTCTGTCCATGAAACTGAATGCGATAGTCATCGAGAGCCAGGAAATGGGAATTAGCCGTCGTTTCCGTCGGCGATACGTGCACCATGAGAGCCAGGTCATACTGTCTGAATATGCCGGCGTTGCACATACCCACTTTACCGCCCCGCAGTTCTTCATCAGGCGTGCCGATTAAATCGACATCCATGGGAAGGCCTTTCATGGCGTGGAGAGCGGCAGCTGCCAGAAAACTCATGGAACCATTGGCAGAATGACCGCAGCCGTGACCAATATCAGGCAGGGCATCGTATTCAGCCAAGATGGCTGCTTTCAGGACAGGATGGTCCGCCCGGCAGACTGCTGCCCGAAAGGCTGTAGGCTGATTGGTAAAGTTTTCTTCCACGGTCATGCCCAGCCCACGGCAGGCCTGTACATAAGCCGCACAGGCGTGATATTCTTCACCGGATAATTCCGGATCGTTGGCGATCTGGTAATTTAATTGAAACGCCTGCTGCTGATGCCGTTGTAAATACTGCTGAAACTCACTCAAAAAAGACACAATACATACCTCCTGTAAAAT
>NZ_CATWFF010000231.1 GCF_958350005.1 uncultured Megasphaera sp.
AAAAAGACTGCCCTTTCAGCCACTTGGCTTTAAAGGCAGTCTTTTCTGTATATGGGCACAAATATATGTCTCTGTGAAAAAGACGGGCTGCACACCCGATTACAGCCGGACCGCAAAGGTAATGACGCCGTTTTTATAGGATACAGTCAGTTTTCCCTTCAACAGCTGCGCTAATTCCTGGGCCATGGACAGGCCAATGCCGTATCCCGATTTTTTGCTGTTGTGCGACTCATCGCCCCGGTAAAAACGTTCAAAGAAATGCTGATAATCCCGATTGACACCGTCTGCATAGGAATTGGAAATGGAAATGACCGTTCCTTTCTGCTTGCGCACAGTCTTCGTAACGGGCACGGCTTCGACAGTAATCATGCCGCCGTCATCGCAGTACTTGACAGCATTGTCGATGAGGGCATTGACCAGCGTATACAGGCTCTTGCCGTCCGAACGGACAGAAATATCCGGTTCAACACGGCAGACCAGTTTCTTTTCCTGTTCTTCCGCCACAGCCTGAAAAGACTCGGCAATAGACGCAACCATTTCCGATACGTTAACATCTTCCATGGTCAGCATCTTTTTCTGCTCATCCATGCGAGACAAGACGATTAAATCATTAATCAGTTTAGCCGACCGCTGTACCTGTTTCAGAATATTTTCCGTCCACTGACTTTTGCCGCTGATCATTTCCAGGGCTTCCGTATTGGCCGATATGATGGCAATAGGTGTCTTCAGCTCATGACCGGCATTGGTGATAAAGCGCTTCTGGCTTTCCATGTTGCGGATAAAGGGCTTGATGACGATGTTGCACAGCGACGCCACAATGAGGATATACAACAGGATACAGCCCAGGCCAAACCACAGGGAATTGCGCATAAACGACTGCACTGCAGCGGCATCGCGGGTACAGTCCATAATGACGATGAGATACCCCGTATCCAGCTTGGTAATCAAGTAGCCGTACGTAGCCCGGTCTTTTTTGAAAAAGCCGCTGGGCTTCCCTTCCTGCACGGTCGTACGGGCATACTGAATGGCTTCTTCCTGCGTAAAGGTGGCAATGCGGCTGATATTGATTTCCTCAGCATAGCCGTCGTCATTGACGCGAATGCTGAAATACCGGATCTGATAGGAAAATTCCGGCGTATCATGGGACCAGTCAGGGTCATCAAACCAGCTCCGTTCTTCCGGCGCCAGCTGGGACGGCAGCCTGCCGTTATTATGGGAAATATAAGACAGAACCGACTCGATTTGCCACTGCATCCGCATGTAATTCATCGTGTTGATTAGTCCCAGGGCACCGGCAACGATGATGACGACAGCTGCCGTCGCAATGAGAATAAACTTCCGCCGCATTGATGTAACCATGTCCACGCAGCATGCACCGTCCTTTCATTACGACTGCACGATAAGGGAAAAGCCTTGCTCCCGATTGCCGGAAATGGCAATATCCGCCTGTACAGCCTGCAGTTTTTCCCGCAAATAGGATACGTACATCCAGACAATATCCACCGTAACGTCGTCATCGTCTTTCCAGATATGGGAAAAAATCATGTCTGCTGACAGGCATTTGCCGGGATTCAGCATAAAGTACTTCATGAGTTTCGCTTCTTTATTGCCCAGGCGGACCGCATTTTTACAGGATAATTCCTGTTCTTCCAGATCCAGGCGGACACTGCCGGCAGTGAGCGTATCAGGCGTAAAGGTCTCACCAGACCGACGCGTCATGGAGCGAATGCGGGCCAGGAGCTCACCCATGGCAAAGGGCTTGGTCAGATAATCGTCTGCGCCGGCATCGAGGCCGGTAATGCGGTCGTCAATTTCCGCTTTGGCCGTCAGCATGATAACCGGTGTCGTATCGCCGCTGCTGCGCAGTTCTTTCAGAACAGCGACACCATCCATCTTCGGCATCATAATATCAAAGATCATGCAGTCATAGGCACCGGTCCGGCCTTTTTCCAGGGCCTCTGCGCCGTCGTATACAGCGTCTACGGTATAGCCGGAATGTTCCAGTATTGCTGCCAGGGCCATGGACATGGCCTTTTCATCTTCGGCAAGTAAAAGTTTCATTGTCTATCCTTTCTGTTAGTTACGAACCTTCATGAATCAGGTTGCGAATGGTCTGCATGGATAAATCGCAGGCTGCCAGTTCATCGGCACAGCGTTTCAGCTCCCGCACGATCATTTCCGGATTCTGAATGTCATGTTTATATTTCATCTGATGTTCCAGGCTGGCCCAGGAATCCATGGCAATCGTCCGGAGCTGCACTTCTGCGAAGAAGTGGCCTGGATTCTGCCCCAATACGTCTTCATAAGGCGCTTCAACGTCCAGAATCATATGGTAGCTGCGGTAGCCATTGGGCTTGGCCTGGCGGATGTAATCTTTTTCCTCAACAATACGAACGCCGGGAATGGCTGCAATAGACGCAATGTTTTCATAAATATCATCCAGAAAACAGCATACGACGCGGAGGCCAATGGCATCGCGGATGTCATGAAGGGCGCTGTATGCCGTACAGGGAAGGCCTTTGCGGCGGCACTTTTCTTCCATACTGTCCGGCGTCTTAATGCGGTAAATCAGATGTTCGTACGCTGCTTCGCCGCTGCGTTCTTTTCGGGCACTGCTGTACGACTGTATCTGCTGAACCAGATAATCCAGGACGGCCTGCAGCGTCTTCCCATAAGAACCGTATATGGTCTCATTCATTTTCTTCCACTCCTTCACGGTTAGATATGCTTTATTATACCACAAGACCTATTATGGTATAAAAAAAGAACGCATACGTGATGTATACGTTCTTTTGCTGAATCAGCGGCTTCCT
>NZ_CATWFF010000232.1 GCF_958350005.1 uncultured Megasphaera sp.
AAATTTAACGACGACGTTGCATCTTTTGATGAGCGCCGTCGTTTTTTTTGTAAACACGCACAGATCATGTGGTGAATTGAGAGAAAGTCGGTGATAAGGTATGGCTGTGACCATGGGATATTTGTATGAAAAAAGCATTCATTTGTATGATATGAAGCTGTTGGCTGGGAAAGACGGACTGGATCATCCTGCAGAATGGATTCATATGATTGAAAGTTCAGAATCGGCGTCTTTTTTGCACGGCAATGAAGTCGTATTTCTGACAGGCCTGCTGTATCAGGGGGAACGGTGGATTCTGGAATATGCCAGGCGCTTGAAGGAGCGGCACTGTGCCGGACTGGTCATTAACGTCGGGCCATATATTAAGAAGATACCGCCCTCTGTCATTTCCTATTGTGATGCCGAGCAGTTTCCGCTGTTCCTGTTGCCCTGGGAGGTGCATCTCGTAGATATTACCCGCTATCTGTGCCGGTTTATTATTAACGAGGAAAAGAAAAAAGAGAGTGTCCTCAACTATTTGCAGCAGCTGCTCATTGTGCCTCATGAAAGCCAGGCTCCCTGCCTGGCTCTGGAACACAGCGGATTTTGTGTGGAAGGGGCGTTTCGCGCATGCATTATCAGGGAAACGCATACAGATAAGGACCACGATGCCATCATGGCTCTGCTGAAACTCTGGAAGAGTCAGCTCCTTATTTTCACGTATCATCAGGATATAGTCATCCTTCTGTCCCATATGGCTTTTCAGGATATCAAACAGTTTGCCGAAGACGTCTATCATCTGATGAAGGATAAACATATTGCTGTTTCCATCAGCATTGGTTCGGAAATTCATCATATTTCCCAGTTATACGTTACATATATGCAGGCCTCATCTATTCAGATTCTGGCCAAAGGTCAGCAGCCGCCTGTTGTATATTATGACAATATGGGGCTGTATAAATTACTGTTAAATGGTACGCCTCCTTCTATACTGCAGCACTTTTACGAAGATACTCTTGGGCCCTTGCGGGCTTATGATGAAACCCATCAGTCCCATCTGATGGAAACACTGCGCTATTATCTGGAACACGACTGCAGCATTAAAGAGACGGCTGCCCATGAAGTGGTACATCGCAATACGATTTTGTACAAATTCAATAAAATCGACCAAATTCTGGGGACGTCTGTGTATTCGGAAGAAAACAAACTGGCCATGATGATGGCTTTTAAAATAAAAGATTTGTTCTGATGTAGGCATGTGCACAAAAAAGATGTATGTTTTTTGCATTGTATGAGAAACAGGAATCCCTTATACTCTAAGTAACTTAAATAAAGACATACGAAGAGCGACGGAGCTTATTCAAGAAAGAATCAGTTCGGTTGCTTTTTATTTGCAGTAAAAGGAGTGGACAGCTATGACAGGTGCAGAAATCAAAGAAATGGATTTAACGTATAATTTACATTCCTGGGCAAAACAGGGAAACCTGGATCCTATGGTTATTACCAAGGCAGATGGCATTTATCTTTGGGACAGCGACGGCAAACGGTATATGGACATGTCGTCAGAACTGGTCAATTCCAATGTTGGCCATGGGAATAAAGATATTATTGAAGCTATTAAAGAACAGGCTGATAAATATTGTTTCCTCTCTCCGGCATTTGCCCTGGAACCGCGGGCAAAACTGGCCAAAATGGTTATTGATCGCATGCCGGACACGATGGGAAAAGTATTTTTCACCAACGGCGGTGCCGATGCCAATGAAAACGCCATTAAAATGGCTCGCCTGTATACGGGACGATACAAGGTCATGAGCCGGTATCGCAGCTATCACGGCTCTTCCTTCGGCGCCGGCAATCTGACCGGCGAACCGCGCCGGTATGCACTGGAACCGGGCATTCCGGGATTTGTCAAATTCTTTGATCCTTACGTATATCGCGAAGCCATTACCTTTAAAAGCGAAGAAGAAGCGACGAAATTCTATATTACCAAGCTGCGGGAACAGGTTATTTATGAAAATCCCGGCACCATTGCCGCTATTGTCATGGAAACCATTACCGGTTCCAATGGCGTCATTATTCCGCCAAAAGGCTATCTGGAAGGAGTCCGCAAGATTTGTGATGAATTTGGCATCATGATGATCTGCGACGAAGTCATGGCCGGCTGGTGCCGTACAGGGACAATGTTTGCCTTTGAACACTTTAATGTAAAGCCGGATATTGTTTCCTTTGCCAAAGGCATTACGTGCGGCTACGTACAGCTCGGCGGCGTCGCTGTATCCAAAAAAATTGCCGATTTCTTTAACGATCACGTCTTGTCGTGCGGCCTGACGTACAGTGGCCATCCCCTGGCCTGCGCTGCCGGCATTGCCTGCCTTAACTATTACGATAAAGCCCATATTCTGGATAACGTCAATGCTGTCGGCAAAGTACTGGGCGAACTGGAAGAAGAACTGAAGCAGAAACATGCCTGCGTCGGCGATGTCCGGTATATCGGCCTGTGGTCGGCTATTGAATTAGTCAAAGACAAGACGACGAAAGAACCGCTCGTACCGTATGGCGCTGATCCGGATGGCATTATGCCGGGAATCATTAAAAAACTCATTAGCCGCGGTTTCTTCACATACTCCCATGAAAATACGATTATGGTAGCGCCGCCGCTGATCATTACGGAAGAACAGCTCCGGGAAGCCATGGCCATTATGGACGACGTGCTGACCGAAGTAGAAGCTTCGTTGTAAATAAAATATGATATATAGAATAAAAAATAAATACACATGCAATTGCAC
>NZ_CATWFF010000233.1 GCF_958350005.1 uncultured Megasphaera sp.
GTGTCTTTTCGACGCCTCCGCCAGTACAGACGACAGTACACCGCGGCGGCATCATCATCTTCGTCATGTCTATCGACCAGTCACTGCGGTATTAAGAAGCTCCTTCTGTTAAGGGGAGGTAAAGGAGAAACGATCATGCACAGGTATCATAAGTACACACGTTTATGCAAACAGGCCGCCGTAGCAGCGCTTTGTTCAGCTATGCCATTTTCCGCCAGCTTAGGTGCCGGCGTCGTCACAGGGCCAACGCCGATTGATCAGGGAATGGCTGTTCATAACGATGACTTTACGATTTATAATGATAAAATAGCAGCGTCTTTCGCTGTTGGCACGCCGAATTACTGGAATATGACCAGCGGCAGCATTCTGGATGTGGCCCTGATGAATCAGGGGAAATTCGGCACAGATCTGGTCAATGATGTCGAATTTCTGAATGATTTCTGGACAGCTACGGGAGCCTTTGAAGGAAAAGACCTCCTTCATGTGTCGCCAGATCAGGTAACGTATCGTCTGGAAAAAGATGCTGTCATCGTTACGGCTCATACGCAGTACTGGACGGCAGGCCACAAAAAGCCGCTGAATGTCGATATTGAATATACCCTGAAAGACGGGGATAACTATATTTCCCTGAAGACGACGGTTACCAATCCGGCAGATAATGATCCGTACCGCAACATGAACAGCGGCTACTCTATCAGCACGCTGGCAGCCAGCATGTTCGGGCCTTTTGGCTATTATCCGGATGTAAAGACGACAGGAATTCATATCGGTGCTGATCCGGATGTAAACGAACCGTACGGCAACTTTGTCGTTACGTATGGAAAGAACTATGCCGTATCCGTTTCTCTGGACGGTGCCAATGCCTACAAAGGCTCCAGCGGCTATAAAGACGTATACATTAACCGCGATATTGAACCGGGAAAGTCCTATGTCTATACAGGGGAACTCCTCGTTTCCGGCCGCGGTGAAACGGCATCGATTATGACGCGGTATCTGCAGAAACATCCGTCTGTGCCGGCTGGTTCCGTCGAAGGTGTCGTCCGGGACAGTCAGGGTCAGCCTGTAGCTAACGCGTACGTCGTAGTCCGGAAAAACGGGTCGTATAAGCAGACTGTCCGTTCTCACGGTGCCGATGCGGTCATGAAAGATATTATGCAGCCTCTGGTATGGACGATTACGGACGACAAGGGACATTATGCGTTGCACCTGCCGCAGGGGGCATATGAACTGTATGCCCAGAGTCAGGGGACGACGCCGTCTGCTGTACAGCCTGTACAGGTTAAGGGCGATATGGATCTGGATTTTGCCCTGCAGGAAGGGGCAAAGGCATCTTTTACAGCTGTTGACGGCACAGGCAGTCCCATTCCCTTTAAAGTCGCCGTTCAGGGCATTGCGTCTGACGTAAAGACCCTGGGCGGTACGGTATTCTTCGCCGATCCTCAGAAAGATGCTGTTTCGTTCTCCCTGGCTGCACCAAAAACGCCGGTTACGTTTACGGCGTATCATGGTGCTGATTTCACATCTCTGCCGGCTTCCTTTACGACGACGCTCCGCAGCGGCGAACAACTCAGTCATCAGTTCGTCATACCGCAGCTTATTTATCCGGAAAAACAGGGCTGGTACGGCAACGACAATCATCAGCACTCCAATATTGGCGATGGGGCTACGCCTATTGGTGAACTGTATAAAGCCCAGGTTGCAGCAGGTCTCGATTTTAACCTTGTAGCCGATCACGACTCGACTGTTAACAGCAAGGCCATGGCTGACCTGGCTGCCCAAGGCCATCGGCCGTACATTGCCAATATTGAAGTCTCGCCAGGATGGGGACATTGGGGCATATTGAATAATGACTATACCTTGCCGCCTATCGATCCATCTCTGCCGCCAGCTGAAATCATTCGGCAGGCTCATCAGCGGGGCGGTCTGGTTGTCGTTCATCATCCCTACTCCGATTATGGATATCTGAATAACCGGGCTGGTGTCAAAGGCGGCTATGACCAGGGAAGCGATGATTTTGACTTTCTGGAACTGCAGTCGACGATGAACTTGGCTGATGCTGATAATATCGACAAAAAGGCCCTCGATGCGGCCATGTCTTACTGGGATAAAGGGGAAAAGAAATATCTCAGCGCCGGTTCCGATCAGCATGACGTTACGTCCGGACTGTATCCGGGTATTATCCGCCTGTATGCCCACATAGACGGCAAAGCTACGGCTCCGGCATATTTGCAGGCCATGAAAGACGGTCATGCCTATGCGACGATGGGTCCTATCTTCACACCGGCACCGTCGTCTCTGTTTGGCACGACGCAGACCATTAAAAAAGGCAGTTCATATACGCTGAAAACACAGGTACAGGCTGTGAATGGCATTAAGAAAATTGAAGTTCGTACAAAAGGCGGCGTTGTCGTCGATACGAGAACACTGGACGGTACGACAAAACCTGTTGAATACGAACTGACTGTTACGCCGGCAGATGATACATGGTATAATATCGTTGCTGTTGACGGCAAAGATCATTATGCTGTTACCAATCCTGTTTGGATTCAGGTACAGCAATAAGGCCTGGCTATAAGCAGGCATATAAAAACTGCGCTCTCTCAGGAGGGCGCAGTTTTTGCGTGCAGTGGGAGGTTATGCCGTAGGTGATGCAGGTCGCCTTGCCTGGCGGGCAGACAGGGCGTAATTCCACAGGGGGATGAAGTATAAATACCAGGCCGTCAGGATCG
>NZ_CATWFF010000234.1 GCF_958350005.1 uncultured Megasphaera sp.
GGGCATAGTGGACCTGCTGCGGCGGATAGAGGGGACGAAAACAGAACTCCGGAGACGGGGCGAGAAGCTTGCTCAGCCCGTAAGCGCAGCCCAGACCATTTCGTACCAGTCCGGCCGGATTGCTGTACAGTAAGTTGAACGTAGCCATAATGTGCAGCTGATTGATGGGGATGCCGGCCCAGGCGGCCAGTTCCTGCTGGAGACCTGGGCGCTGCGGAATGATGAGGGGCTGTCGGGCAATATCCTGCGGCGTAATCCATTCTTTCTGTGTCAGCTCGTGATGGGGAGACATGAAAAATCCCCAGCTGTCCTGGTCCGGTAAAGAAAGACTGTCGTATCGGGAGGCATTGACCGGTTCCAGGAGAACGCCGAAATCCAGCGTTCCCTGGTCAAGATGCTCCGTAATTTCCACTTCATCGCCGCAGCACAGGCGAAAGCGGACGCCCGGGTACAGTGCCGCCAGCTGGGATGCTGCCTGCAGTACAGCATCAGACTGGCCGCCGCCGATGGAAATCTCTCCCTGCAGCACATCGTTCTGCGCTAACTCCCGCTTCGTCTTGGCACAGAGCTGCAGGATTTCTTCAGCCCGCTTGCGCAGGAGAATCCCTTCATCGGTCAGAGTAATGCGGCGCTTGCCGCGGATAAACAGGCATTTGCCGACTTCTGTTTCCAGCTCCATAATCTGGCGGGACAGGGAAGACTGGGTAATGTGCAGCCTTTCAGCTGCCCTGGTAATAGTTCCTTCCTGAGCTACGGCCAGAAAATATGTTAATAAGCGTAATTCCATCAGTACGCCTCCTTTGTAGAAAATACCATTCCTGTAAACCATGGTACACCATGTATAACAGGGCTTAGACATGATACAGCGTTATCCGTATAATACCACTGTAGACCAAATCACGGCAAGTCTGTGGTCTGAACAGTGTTTTAGAAAGGAAGGTATTGTATTGATGAAACAAGGAATGAATTTAACGGCAGGCAGACTGTGGGATAAACTTTTATTGCTGGCTCTGCCACTGGTCCTGATGAATATACTGCAGCAACTGTTTAATACGGCAGACATTGCCGTACTGGGGCGGCTCGTCGGCAGTGACGCCCTGGCAGCTGTCGGCTGTACCGGACCGGTTGTCATGCTGTTTATTACGGTATTTTCCGGCTTATCTGTCGGCGCCAATGCCATTATTGCCATGAAAATCGGCAGCGGTCAGAAACAGGAAATTCACGATGCCGTCCACTCGGCTGTCACTATTGCTCTGCTCAGCGGGTTTCTGGTCATGATTGTCGGCGAGCTCAGTGCGCCATGGCTGCTCCGGTGGATGGATACGCCAGAGCACCTGATGGATATGGCTGTCCTGTATTTGCGCATTTATTTTGCCGGCAGCGTGTTCATTATGCTGTACAATTTTGAAGCAGCCATCATGCGGGCAAACGGCGATACGCGCCGCCCCCTGTATGTGCTGGTACTATCAGGCCTGCTCAATATTGTGCTGAATCTGTTTTTTGTCATCGTTTGTCACTGGAATGTAGAAGGCGTAGCCATTGCTACCCTGATTTCCAATATATGCAGCGCCCTTCTGCTGCTGGTCCTGCTCATTCGGGATTCCGGAGATCTGGCTGTCCATCTGAACGCCCTCTGCCTGAAACCATCCCTCGTACGGGCCGTTCTGGCCGTCGGTATTCCGGCGGCCCTGCAGGGAATGGTGTTTAATATTGCCAATATTGTCATTCAGTCCGGCATCAACAGCCTGGGGGCCGTCGTTGTCGCCGGCTCGACCATTGGCCTGAATCTGGAAGTATTCTTATACTATATGATTATGGGGTTTGGCCAGGCCTGTGTAACTGCCAATGGTCAGAATCTGGGCGCTCATAAGCTGGACCGGTGTATTGCCGCCACGAAATGGTGCCTCGGTCTGGGCGCAGTCTGTACGATTTTATTCAGTATGCTGGCCATCGTGTTCAGTCGGGAACTGGCCCGATTATTTTCGACAGATCCGGCTGTTCTGGATGTGGCATCATACCGGCTGTGCCTCATTGCGGCCTGCGAAGGCATAGCACTGGTTATTGAAGTACTGTCCGGTGCCCTGCGGGGCCAGGGATACTCAACGGCACCGGCTTTTCTGAGCATTTTATTTTCCTGCGGCGTACGAATTGTATGGCTCCTGTTTGTATTCCCGGAAGATACGACCTTTTCCTGGCTCATGATGGCCTATCCTGTCAGCTATATCCTGGCAGCCATCAGCATCGTCATTGCCTATTTGTGGATTCAGCATCACCTGCGTACGGCCATGGCTGCTGACCGATCCCGTCTGTGCACGGAATAACCGGGCCGGTTCAGCCTGCCGTTACGGGCGGTGCAGGCTGGTTTTCAGCTGTACATACAGATGCTGTATGGCCAGTTTGGGCGCATAAAACAGCAAAAAAAGACAGTTGCCAGCCTGTGGCTGGAACTGTCTTTTTCGTATGTACAGATAGTTTTGTGACGCGCTGACTGTCACTGTAATCCTTAAAACGACCGGGCTCCCAGAGAGGGGTGACTGCACGGCTTGAGTGTCAGGTGATCGATGAGATATCCTGCCTGTTCCAGAGAAATATCTTCTTTCGTTCCGTCGTGTTCAAAGACGCACAGGGGATGGTCCGTACCGACTTCGCCGCCAGGCAGATAGATATACTCTCCTGTATGGCCGTCGCCGAAGA
>NZ_CATWFF010000235.1 GCF_958350005.1 uncultured Megasphaera sp.
CTCCAAAGCACTGGCTATAACTTTATCCATATCGTAGTACTTGTATTCACCCAGACGGCCGCCGAAGATAATGCGGCTTTCCCGGTCGGCCAGCGTTTTATACTTCTGATAGAGTGCCTGGTTCTTTTCATTGTTTACGGGATAATATGCTTCTTCCCCCTTATGCCAGTCAGAAGGATATTCTTTCGTAATATACGTCACAGGAGACTTTGTAAGCTCAAAATGCTTATGCTCAATAATCCGGGTCCACGGCGTTTCCCGATCGGTGTAATTCATGACTGCTACGCCCTGGTGATTTTCTTCTTCCAGCCGCTCCGTTTCAAAATGGAGACCTCGGTATTCCAGTTCTCCCAGCTTGTAATCATAATAGGCATCAATAGGGCCAGTATAAATGATTGTCCCTGCCAGATTTTCATAGTCCTTGCGATGCTGAAAGAAATCGACATCCAGACGTACTTCTATGCCTTCCAACAGTTTATCTATAAGCCTATTGTAGCCGCCCACAGGAATGCCTTGGTAGCGGTCATTGAAATAGTTATTGTCATACGTATAGCGTACCGGAAGGCGTTTGATGATGAACGCAGGAAGTTCAGTACAGCCCCGGCCCCACTGTTTTTCTGTATACCCTTTAATAAGCTTGGTGTAAATATCGGTACCAATAAGACTGATTGCCTGTTCTTCCAGATTTTTCGGTTCTGTAATGCCTGCCGCCTTGCGTTGCTCTTCGATTTTTACTGCCGCCTCTGTCGGCGTCACAACACCCCACATTTTGTTGAAGGTGTTCATATTAAAAGGCAGGTTATACAGCTCCCCTTTATAATTTGCCATAGGACTGTTGATATAGTTATTAAATTCCACGAACTGATTCACATAGTCCCACACTTTTTTATCTGATGTGTGGAAAATATGAGCACCATATTTATGAATACGTATGCCATCTTTTTCTTCGCAGTAAATATTACCGCCAATATGGCTACGGCGGTCAATGACAAGACACTTCTTGCCTTGTTTCTTCATTTCATGAGCAAATACACTGCCAAAAAGGCCGGCACCTACAATAAGATACTCATAGGAAAATGTTGATCGTTGTACCATTCTTAACTCCCTACCATATTTTTATTTGAAGTCTAAAATACGCCTTAATACGCACCCTTCCTCTTCAGGACGACGCTGATGGTTCGCCAGATTAAGACGATATCGAACCAGAGATTCCAGTTTCGTACGTACCATGTATCCATCTGGACCCGTTCGTCATAGGACACGTCGTTGCGGCCGCTGGTCTGCCACATGCCGGTTACGCCGGGACGGACCATATAGAAATCTTCAATGAATTTGCCGTATTTTTTGACTTCGTCGCGAATAATAGGCCGCGGACCGACGAGGCTCATTTCCCCTTTTAGGACGTTGAACAGCTGCGGCAGTTCGTCCAGGCTGGTCTTGCGCAGAAAGGCGCCGCTGCGGGTAATGCGGGGATCGTTCTTCAGCTTGAATTCTGTTTCCCACTCTTTGCGGGCCTGCGGATCTTTTTCCAGCAGTTCTTTTAATTTTACGTCCGCATCGACACACATGCTGCGGAACTTATAGCACGAGAATTCCCGGCCTCCTTTTCCGACACGGCGATGCTTGAAAATCACTGGGCCTGGTGAATCTTTATAAATCCATACGGCAATGGCCAGCAATACAGGAGACAGGCAGATAATGCCAATACTCGTGCAGACCAGATCAAATAATCGCTTAAGTACCTGATTATACCACTGCGCTAAGTTATTGCGGAATTTAAAGGCCACAATATGACCGTCAATGAGGCTTTCCATATCCAGTGTTGCCAGGGGCATGCCGCTCATATCGGGAATAAAGGCTACATTCTTGACCTGTGGCTGCAGGCGATATACGAGCTCCTGCACACCTTCCCGCGGTATGCCGGGAGCGACGATAAGCACATGCTGTACCCCGGTCCGCCGAATCACGTCTTCGGCATCAGCAAAGGTCCCCAGATTGGGCATCATGGCAGCCACATGCGGTTCAGGCTGCTTATCTTCCAGAAAGCCGATAAACGTATATCCCAGCCCTGCATCACGGCATAGATGATCCAATACCAGAGCCGCGGTTTTCCCAGCTCCCATGACCAGAACGGGAATCTGCAGACAATGGAGACGACTCAATACTTTCTTGGCTCCATAGCGGCCAATAACAAGAAAGAGAAAGGCCAGAATCCACAGCAATCCAGCAAAGAGACGCGACGTATTCGCAGCAGACTGCAGCAGGTACATAATCAATACGAGAGATACCATCGCGTAGGCATTGACCTTGAATATTTCTGCAATGACCCTCCAGAATTGTGTTCGCCGTGTATAAAGTCCATGGGCCTGCATAAAAAGCAAGTATACGGCAGGAATAATAACGTGTATGCTAAGCCAGGACAGGTGCAGATTCGTATTGCCCATGAAAGAATCCCGCAGCCAGCCCGAAACGATGACGGCAGCAAGAACAGCCAGGTAATCTACAACTCCCAGAACAACGGGCAGTATGGCCGTGCTGTATTTATTTTGAATAGATATAACGGAAGAATAGTTTCGTTCAGTTTCGTGTTTCAACGGCATGCCAACTCCTACTCTAAAATTCTCAATAGGTTCATTATACTCATCTCCAACAGGTTTGTCTACACTCCCCCAGGCAGAACTGCAGGGA
>NZ_CATWFF010000236.1 GCF_958350005.1 uncultured Megasphaera sp.
TCCGACATTTTACAGCCCGTTTAGACCAAATCAGTAAAATTTAATAAAAAATTTAGAATTATATTGTTTTTAACAGGCAGGCCTGCTCTTTTTATAGTAGAATAGTAACAGACAGGAGATGATACCATGATTTGCCCTACTTGCGGCACAGAGCTGCGCGATGGCGTGCTCATGTGTCCTATTTGCGGTACGAAGCAGATCGTGCCGCCGCCCAGGCCGCCGCAGACGGTACAGCAGACACGGAGACGCTTTTCCAAAACCCGCATTGCCAGCGTCCTGTTCGTCATTCTCGTACTGGCTCTGGGATTATGGCGCGTATTTTTTCAATAAGTAAATACAAAAACTCCGCCGGTTAAGCACTCCGGCGGAGTTTTTGCATGTCTTATTAAGCGTTTGCTGTACCTGACGATGTTGTATCGTATCTATAGTACCAGGCGCAATTATCTCAGGATGGAGCCGGAGATAATCATCTGCTGTACCTGGTTGGTACCTTCGTAAATCTGCGTGATCTTGGCATCGCGCATGTAGCGTTCTACCGGATATTCACGGGTGAAGCCATAGCCGCCGAATACCTGAACAGCATCGGTGGTGACTTCCATGGCAATATCGGAAGCGTATTTCTTAGCGATGGAAGCAGCCATGGAGTAGGATTTAACATCAGGCTGGCCCATCATCCAGGCTGCTTTGTATACAGCCAGACGAGCCGTTTCAATCTTCAGTTTCATGTCAGCGAGCATGAAGGCAATAGCCTGTTTCGTAGCAATCGGTTTGCCGAACTGAACACGTTCTTTAGCGTATTTAACAGCTTCGTTGTAAGCGCCTTCAGCAATGCCCAGAGCCTGAGCGCCAACGCCTACACGGCCGCCGTCGAGGGTCATCATGGCAATCTTGAAGCCTTCGCCTTCTTTGCCGAGGAGGTGATCAGCCGGAACTTTTACGTTCTGGAATACGAGTTCACGCTGTACGGAAGCGCGGATACCCATTTTAACTTCTTCTTTGCCGTACGTAAAGCCTTCTGTGCCTTTTTCCAGGATGAAAGCGCTCATGCCTTTGGCACCTTTGGATTTGTCCGTAGCTGCAAATACAACGGTAATGTCAGCTTCGCCGCCGTTGGTGTTGAATACTTTGGAACCATTCAGTGTATACGAGCCGTCTTCGTTTTTCGTGGCAATAGTGGAACCGTTGAGAGCATCGGTGCCGGCGTTCGGTTCAGTCAGACCAAAGGCGCCAAGTTTCGTGCCTTCAGCGAGGGGTTTTAAGAATTTTTCTTTCTGTTCTGCTGTGCCGAATTTCCAGATAGGCCAGGAGCAGAGCATCGTGTGTACTTCAAAGCTCAGAGCGATGGAAGGATCGACTTTGGCAACTTCTTCGCAGGCTACAGCCAGGCTGAGGAAGTCTGCGCCAACACCGCCGTTTTCTTCTTCCCAGGGAATGCCGAGAAGGCCGAGGGTGCCCATTTCGTCAAGGATGGAACGGTCGAATACTTCTTTTTCATCCCGTTCTTTAACGGTGGGAGCCAATTTTTTCTGTGCAAAATCTTTAGCAAGGTTTGCAATATCCAACTGCATTTCGCTGAGTTTAAAATCCATGAGAATATTCCTCCTAAAAAATAGTTCTTAATGCATACTAAAATGTATCAAGAAGGGCGTCACTTCCATGACGCCCGTTCTCATCCTAGTAATCCTGCCTTATGCGGCAGACGGGGACTGCTTATTTATCCGTGAAGTTAGCTTTCCGTTTTTCAACGAATGCAGCCATGCCTTCTTTCTGGTCTTCTGTAGCGAAGCAAAGGCCGAATACTTCGTCTTCATAAGCAATGCCAGTGATAACGTCGCAGTTAATGCCGCGGTTAATAGCTGCTTTAGCGAGCTGTACGGCGATTTTAGCGTTGGAAGCGATTTTTTTGGCCGTTTTCTTAGCTTCGTCCATGAGCTGTTCCTGAGGAACGACTTTGTTGACGAGGCCAATGCGGTGTGCTTCTTCTGCATCGATCATGCTGGCCGTGTAGATGAGTTCTTTGCCGTAGCCGCGGCCAACGACACGGGGAAGACGCTGTGTGCCGCCGAAGCCCGGTGTAATGCCGAGGCCTACTTCAGGCTGACCGAATTTAGCGTTTTCCGAAGCATAGCGGAAGTCGCAGGCGCAGGCCAGTTCGCAGCCGCCGCCCAGAGCGTAGCCGTTGACAGCAGCGATGACCGGCTGGGGCAGGTTTTCAATACGCGTAAACGTATCCTGAGCGATTTTGCCGAAGAAACGGCCTTCTACAGCGTTTTTCGTGGACATTTCGACAATGTCGGCACCAGCTACGAAGGACTTGGAGCCGCCGCCAGTAATGATGACAACTTTTACTTCCGGATCGTTTTCGATTTTGCCGACGCAGTCGTTCAGTTCCGTAACCGTTTCCGTGTTGAGTGCATTCAGTGCTTTGGGACGATCAATCGTCAAAATACCGATAACGCCATCTTTTTCAAATTTAATGTTATTGTAGGACATGTATAACCCTCCTTAAAATAATTGCTAATGTGTCTGGTCAGTTCACTTTCTCCTGCCCGACTTTGTGACTTAAGTATACAAACTTTTCCCACGGAACGAAACAGGACGGGCTTTGCCCATTTTAGCACGCCTTTTTAGTCCATGGAATTTCTTCACGTCCTCCTTGACTTTTTTTACTAATGCGGCGATTT
>NZ_CATWFF010000237.1 GCF_958350005.1 uncultured Megasphaera sp.
ATACAGTATAATGTAAGTGTCAATATTCACAATGTATTGATGCCTTGCGTTCATCCATTCTGAAGGGAGGATTTTTACATGAACGTATCAAATGAAAAGTCTCTTATCGTTATTGGCGGTCTGATTATCGGCGCCATTGCCGGCCTGCTGGTCGTAGCGGGCAACCCGGCAAACATGGGCTATTGTATAGCCTGCTTTATCCGCGATACTGTCGGTGGTCTGGGACTCCATCGGGCCGGGGCTGTACAGTATATCCGGCCGGAAATTATTGGCCTGCTGTTAGGTGCATTCATCTTATCCATATTCCGGCATGAACATTCGCCCCGCGGCGGTTCTTCTCCGCTGACCCGGTTTGTTATCGGATTTTTTGTCATGATTGGCTGCTTAATGTTCCTGGGCTGCCCGTTCCGCATGATTCTGCGTATTGCCGGCGGCGACTGGAATGCCGTGTTCGGCCTTGTCGGCTTTGCTGCCGGCATTGGTGCAGGCGTATTTTTCCTCAACCGCGGCTATTCGCTGAAACGGACGTATCGGCTGACGAAGATAGACAGCGCTGTCATGCCGGTCATTCAGGTTGTCCTTCTGGTACTGCTCATTGCAGCTCCGGCTTTCATTTTCTTCACCAAAGCTGGCGGCGGTCCTGGCGCCATGCATGCGCCTATCTTCATTTCCCTGGCTGCCGGCCTGATTGTCGGCGCTATTGCTCAGTACACTCGCCTGTGCATGGTTGGCGGTATCCGGGATTTGATCCTGTTCCGTGAATGGAAACTGCTCCTGGGTTTCGTTTCTATTCTGGCTGCCACGTTTGTAGTCAACGTGGCTGTCGGCAACTTCCATCCGGGATTTGCTGGTCAGCCTATTGCCCATACAGACGGACTGTGGAATGCTCTGGGCATGTTCCTGGCCGGCTATGGCTGCGTACTTCTCGGCGGCTGCCCGCTCCGTCAGATTATTATGACCGGCGAAGGTAATACGGACTCGGCTATTACCGTACTGGGCCTGGGCTGCGGCGCTGCCTTTGCTCATAATTTTGCCCTTGCATCTTCCGGCGCAGGCCCGACGATGAATGGGAAAATTGCCGTTATTGTCGGCTTGGTTGTGATTACTGTAATTGCCGTTGTCAATACGTTTTACAAGAAAACGGCGTAGAAAGGATGAATACCATGATTGATGCCAGAGGATATTCCTGCCCTGAACCGGTGATTATGGTCAAGAAGGCCATGGAAACGAAGGATGCAGCCTACGACGTTCTCGTCGATAACCGGGCAGCAGTAGAAAATATTACCCGCTTTGTTACGCACAGCGGCTATGCCGTAGATGTACAGTCTGAAGGAGACGATTTCAGACTCCATATTACGAAGAAATAGGTGTATACTATGTATTATATTGCTACGTTTTACTCTCATTTTGGCGCAATCCGTTTCAAAAAGGAACGGCCTGGCCAGATTGAAAATCCCGTTTTAATGCCAGTGCCGCGCAAGCTCAGTTCGTCGTGCGGCACATGTGTCCGCTTTGTAAGCGGCCCGGATTATGCCTTTACGGGTGATGAACATGGAGAGATCGAGCAGGTCGTCCGGGAAACGGAACAGGGATATGAGCGCATTTACGCGGCAGATGATGCATAAGAGGAGGAAGTACGATGGCTGACGATATAAAATTGACATCTATGGCGTCTTGTTCCGGGTGAGGCGCTAAATTAGGCGCCGGGGAACTGGCGCAGCTGTTGGAAGGTATTCCGACACGATATGATCCGCGTCTTATTGTAGGATATGACAAGAGTGACGATGCATCGGTATATGTCGTCAACGATGAGCTGGCACTGGTCCAGACTGTCGACTTCTTTCCGCCTATTGTAGACGATCCGTTTCTGTTTGGACAAATTGCTGCGGCTAATGCTCTCAGTGATGTCTATGCCATGGGAGCAACACCAAAACTGGCTATGAACATTATGTGCGTCAACATGGCCATGGGAAAAGACGCTGTCCGGGCCATTCTGGAAGGCGGCTACAACAAAGCCTATGAAGCAGATGTTCTGATTACAGGCGGACACACGATTGAAGATAAGGAACCGAAATACGGCTTATCTGTTACGGGCTTTGTTCATCCTCAGAAACTGCTGCGCAACTCGTCAGCAACGGAAGGGGATGTGCTGATTTTGACCAAGCCCCTGGGTGTCGGTATTTTAATGACTGCCGCCCAGGGAGGACTGGTAGAAGAACCGCTCCTGCACACGTTGTATGCGCAGATGGCCCAGCTTAACAAGGCGGCCTGCCAGGTTATGCTGAACTATGAAATTCACGGCTGCACCGATGTTACTGGCTTTGGCCTGTTAGGACATGCCTGTGAAATGGCGCGGGGAAGCAATACGACCATTCATTTGCTGTCCCGGCAGATTCCGTATCACCACGAAGCGTATGACATGGCAGCCATGGGCTTTATTCCGGCTGGAGCCTACCGAAACCGGGCCTTTGCAGAGAAGGATGTACGGGCTGACGGCATTGCGCCGCAGCTGCTGGATATTCTGTATGATCCGCAGACGTCAGGCGGACTGATGATCGCTGTGGCCGAAAACGATGCTGCTGCGCTGCAGCAGTCTCTGAAACAGGTTGTAGACTGTGCGGAAATCATTGGTTATGTGACGAAACGGGAAGATACGGCCTT
>NZ_CATWFF010000238.1 GCF_958350005.1 uncultured Megasphaera sp.
TTTTATTGTATGATATAGATAGACGTTGGCACTCCCCTGTGTGGAGTGCTAATACCCAGTAAAGGAGACGTAGTACCATGTCGAAAGAAACCTTTCAATTTCAAGCAGAAACAAAACAATTACTGGACCTGATGGTCAACTCTATTTATACGAATCATGAAATTTTTTTACGGGAACTGATTTCCAATGCTTCCGATGCCATTGATAAGCTTCACTATGAATCGCTTACAGATAACAGTCTTCTCGAAGGCGATACGGCCTTTGAAATTCATCTGACGCCGGACGCAGCAGCCCATACGCTGACGATTTCCGATAACGGCATCGGCATGAACCGGGACGAACTGATGCAGAACCTGGGCACCATTGCCAAATCGGGGACGAAGGCTTTCCTGGAAAAGCTGAAAGAAGCGCAGGACAGCGAAGGCAGTACCGATAAAGACCTGATCGGTCAGTTTGGCGTCGGCTTTTATTCGGCCTTTATGGTTGCCGATTCCGTAACTGTCGTTACCCGCAAAGCCGGTGAAAAACAGGCGTATAAGTGGGAATCCACCGGTGATGGCCAGTACACCCTGGAAGCCTGCGAAAAACCGAAACACGGCACGACGATTATCCTCCATTTAGGCAAGGATTTCTGCGGCGGTGAATCGGAAGAAAACTACACCGACCAGTACGTCCTGGAAGGACTGGTCAAGAAGTACTCTGACTACATCCGCTATCCTATTACCATGGATTTTACGACGAAAGAAAAACCAAAGGATGCAGACGGCAAAGTCAAAGAAGATGCACCGGAAGAAGAACATACGGAAACGCGGACTCTTAACTCCATGCAGCCTTTGTGGACACGGAATAAATCGGATATTAAGCCGGAAGAATATAAGGAATTTTTCCAGCACCAGTTCTATGAATGGGAAGAACCGATGGATATTTTCCATAGCCGCGTCGAAGGCAGCGTAGACTATACAGCCCTCCTGTTTATCCCGGGCAGTGCTCCCTTCAACCTGTACTATTCCGATTATGAACCGGGCATTCAGCTCTATTCGCGCCATGTCTTCATTATGGACAAATGCAAAGATCTCCTGCCCGATTACCTGCGCTTCGTCAAAGGTCTTGTCGATTCGCCGGACCTGTCCCTGAATATTTCCCGTGAACTTCTGCAGAAGAGCCGGGAACTGAAGCTCATTGGCCGGAATCTGGAAAAGAGCATCCTCAAGACGCTGGCCCGCAAGCTCGATAAAGAACGGGACAAATACGAAAAATTCTGGGCTGAATACGGCAAGTCCCTGAAAATCGGCGTATACAGCGGCATGATGACTGGCGAAAACAACGCAGACAAGCTGAAAGATCTGCTCCTGTTCGTGTCCTCTAAAGACGGCAAGCTCAGTACGCTGAAAGAATATGTCAGCCGCATGAAGGACGGGCAGACGAAGATCTACTATGCTACAGGGAAGGATAAAGCCGCCATTGACGCGTTGCCGCAGATGGAAATGCTTCGCGACCGGGGCCTGGAAGTCCTGTACATGACCGATCCGGTCGATGAATTTACCGTCGAAGCCCTGGGGCAGTACGACGGCAAGAAATTCCACTCCGTCAGCCGTGGCGACCTCGATTTGGACGATGAAGCCTTCAAGGAAGAAAAGAAGAAAAACGAAGACCTGGCTAAAGACAATGAAGGTCTCCTGAAAGATATGAAAGATCTGCTGGCCGGCAAAGTTGTCGACGTTCGCCTGTCGAACCGTCTGAAAACCGGTGCGGTCTGCCTGGTTGCCGATGCAGCCGGTCCGTCTCTGGCGATGGAACAGGCCTTTGCTGCTGCGGACAACCCTATGATGAAAGCACGTCGTATTCTGGAAATCAACCCGCAGCATGAACTGTTCGGCAAACTGAAAGCCCTCCACGATGCCGGGAAAGATGCACCGGAATTTAAGGAATACTGCGGCCTCCTGTACGATCAGGCTCTGCTGTTGGAAGGCATTATGCCTGACGATGCGGCCGCTTTCGTTCACAATATTGCCAAGATGATGGCTAAATAAGAAAAAAGTTTTCGCCTTTTTGAAAACAGCGCTCACACAGGCAAAATGCCTGCATGAGCGCTGTTTTGTCTGTTAAGGACGGGCTAAGAACAGGGGCGGCCATATAAAGATACTGATAAGATAAGTCATTTATTGTTGACAGAAAGGAGTCATTCCTGTATACTATCTTCAGTGCCAATATTCACAATGTTGGCGTGTTCTCTCCCAATCTGTATAAGATGGGCAGTATCGTGGTCAGTAAAAGAGAGGAAACCAGGAACACTCGCCAATGAACGCCATGAGAATGACCATCAAGCGCAGTACGGGAAATGATAAGTTTGAAAGGGGTAATTTCTCATGAAATCCAAAGTATTAGCAGCATTAGTTGCAACGATGGTTGTAGGCGCAACTTGCGCATTTGCAGCTAACCCGTTCGTTGACGTACCGACTGACAGCTGGGCTTACAAATCGGTTGTAGAACTGGCTGACTCCGGCATCATCCAGGGCGTTGACGGCACGCACTTCGAAGGCGGCCGCAACATTACCCGTTATGAAGCAGCTGAAATCGTAGCTAAAGCCATGGCTCACATGGACAAAG
>NZ_CATWFF010000239.1 GCF_958350005.1 uncultured Megasphaera sp.
CACGCTTATCAGGCGTGCGCTCTAACCAGCTGAGCTATAGGCCCATTTCCTAACGGCTTGCTTAGTATACCATATCTACAGAAAGTGTCAAGGAATATTTTACATTTTATTGAAAATTCAAAAAAACAGAGAGAATGCACGCCTGATGCATCCTCTCTTCTTCACTTACTGGTACTGCTGAATCAATTGTTTAAAGGCCGCAAAGGAACGGCGAATCATATCAGGATCTACGCAGTACGAAATGCGGACATATCCGGGACAGCCAAAGCTGTCAGCCGGTACAATCAGCAGATTCAGCTGTTTTGCCTTGTCAGAAAAGGCCTTGGCATCCGGTTCCGGCGACTTGACGAACAGGTAAAAGGCCCCGCTGGGATAAACGCAGTCATAGCCCATGTCTTTCAGGCCGTTGTACAGGAGCTTGCGATTGGCATCATACAGGTTGATGTCCGACAGCTGCCCCAGACACTGCAGGATAACATCCTGGAACAGGTGCGGTGCGCAGACAAATCCCATGGACCGGCCGGCTCCGCAGACAGCAGTATACACGGTTTTGGCATCTGAGACGCAATCCGGCACGAGGATATAGCCAATACGTTCGCCCGGCAGAGACAGGGATTTGCTGTAGGAATAACAGATAATCGTGTTGGCGTAAAATTTCGGCACATACAAAATAGGCGCTCCGTCATACACGATTTCCCGGTATGGTTCATCGGAAATCAAATAAATGGGATGTCCTATTTCGGCCGATTTTTTGTTCAGCAGCGCTGCCAGTTTCGTATACGTATCGGCTGAATATACTGTACCGGCCGGATTATTTGGCGAATTGACGATGACAGCCCGCGTATGCGGCGTAATTGCCTGTTCCAGAGCCGTCAGCGAAAGCTGGAAGTGTTCCGTATCGGGCGGCAGAATGACTTCTTTTGCCCCGGCATTGTGCACGAACACCGTATATTCCGGGAAAAACGGCGCAATGAGAACGATTTCATCATCCGGTGTCTCAACGATGGCTTTCAGCGTAATCGTCAGCGATGCGGCAGCACCGCAGGTCATGTAAAAATTATCAGCCTTTACGCCAGCATCATAGGTGCGGTTCATATACTCTGCCAGTCCCTGCCGCACGGCGCTGTCGCCGGCTGCTGCCGTATACCCGTGTACGGCTACGGATTCGCGCGTATCCAGCAGGTGTTTAATCGATTCTTTGACGCATGCCGGTGCAGGAACGCTCGGATTGCCAATGCTGAAATCAAAGACGTTTTCCTTGCCTACAATAGCGGCCTGCTGCTGGCCATAGGCAAATAAATCGCGAATTACTGAAGCCTGCGATCCCAGGGCTATCATTTCTTGTGATGCCATAATTCATCAACCCCTTTTCATAGTTGTATATTCGTATTATACCATGAAAACGCCTGTATCACAGCATAGATATGAACAGGTAACCCCAGGATTCGTAAAATAATGATTCCGTTCACAAGGAACCGGCTCCTGCCATCATAGAAAGGGAAATTCATATATTGAAAACGGCCATATTCTGTGTCATACTATAGCATATTTATGCAATCATATTTCTGGAGGTCTTGTTGATGAAAAAACTCAATCCCTATGTATACCTGTTTACAATGGGCCATTTTTCCGTTGACTGGGCACAGGGCGCCATTCCTGCCCTGCTGCCGTACTTTATCAGCGTATGCCATCTGAATTATCAGGAAGCGGCAGCCCTTATCTTCGCCAATATGCTCTTATCCTCTGTGTCACAGCCGCTGTTCGGCTATTATTCCGACAAGATTTCCAAGCCCTGGTTCGTACCGCTCGGCCCCGTTCTCTGCGGTATCTGCCTGACTATTCTCGGCTTTACGGACCAATACTGGCTCATCTTTCTGTGCTCCATGTTCAGCGGCTTTGGCTCGTCCATTTACCACCCGGAAGCAGCACGTATGGTCAATAAAATTGCCGGTCCCCTCAAAGGGCAGGCTATGGGCAGCTTTTCCGTCGGCGGCAACGCCGGTTTTGCTGTAGGACCCATGGTCGCCGGATTCTGCGCCTATGCCTTTCATATATACGGGCTGGCCATCTTCGGCATCGTCAATCTGTGTGTTGCCCTGCTCCTCTTTACCCGTATGCCCCGCGTCCTGACTCAGGTACGAAAAGCAGATATCCAGGAGGCAGTGGAACACCCGAATGAAGAAAAGAAAAATGACTGGAACGCCTTCAGCAAGCTCTCTGTCGTCATCTTCGTCCGCTCTATTGGCTTTACTATCTGCAATGCCTTTATCCCTATTTACTGGATTCACGTCCTTCATGCATCGCCGGCGCAGGGCAGTATGGCCCTGTCCATCCTGTTTTCCATGGGCGTCGTCATTACCTTCCTGGGCGGTATCCTGTCGGACCGCTTTGGCTTCGTCAAAGTCATGCGCGGTGCCATGGTGCTCATGATTCCGTCTATGTTCTTCTTCGTCAACAGTACGAATGTATACCTTTCTACGGCCCTGCTGATTCCCGTTGCCCTGGCGTTGTTTGCGGCGTACAGTCCTATCGTCGTCCTGGGCCAGACCTTTCTGGAAAAGAATGTCGGCTTTGCGTCCGGCGTTAC
>NZ_CATWFF010000240.1 GCF_958350005.1 uncultured Megasphaera sp.
CCCACAGGCCGTTGTCCGTCTGCAGCAGAATCTACCCTGTCTCTCTGCCCGGTATATTAGAAAGAGTTGCGAATCAGCTGCTTGTCTGCCTGCAGGCCAGCCAGACGGCCTAGGGACTCCCTGTGATACCGTATACCTCTGGTCGGGAGACGATGGTTCGGTAACATTCTCAACCATATGCCGGTCGCCCACAGGCCGTTGTCTGTCTGCAGCAGAATCGACCCTGTCTCTCGCCCGGTATATCAGAAAGAGTTGCGAATCAGCTTCTTGTCTGCCTGCAGGCCGGCCAGACGGCCCATGGACTCCCTGTGATACCGTATGTCTCAGGCTCAGGCGACGTATACCCCAGGTCGGGATGCGATGGCCCTTCTGACCGTTCCGCGTAAGGGCTTATGCATTCGTTTACGCGCAATGGGTACCGTTTCAGCAGGGCGCATACACAGGGATTGTCCCGGGCGGACGGTCAAAGGGCTGTCGCTTCCCGGCCCCCTGGTATGATGAGACTCAAAAAAGAGGACATCGCACTGTATGCGACATCCTCTCTTTCCCCCGATGATTATTGTAATTCCGTTATTTATTCGTCCATAATTGCTTTGGGCCCGCGGTCGTTTGTACGAATACGGACGGCATCTTTTACGTCGTATACGAAGATTTTGCCGTCGCCGACCTGGCCAGTCTTGCACACGCGCTGTGCCGTTTCAATGACTTTTTCAACAGGCACTTCGCAGACTACTGTTTCCACTTTGATGTGGGGCAGCAGGTTAATGGCGTATTTCTGTCCCCGGTATACTTCGACGTGGCCTTTCTGCAGGCCGCTGCCGAATACCTGGCTTACTGTCATGCCCATGACGCCGATGGCGTTGAGGGCATCTTTCAGTTCTTCCAGCTTGCTGGCGCGAGTGACAATGTCGATTTTGGTCAGTTTTTTATTTTCCATTCTGATTCACTCCTATAAATTGTGTCCGTTAATACCCAGTTCTTTCACCGTTGCCGTCGATGTGGCCGGTGCGTCCAGGACATCGCCGAAGGGACTGCCGGACATGATAGCGTAGTTATACCCCCGTTCGCCGTGTTCGCTAATGTCCAGACCTGTCGTTTCTTCGTCTTTATTGGCACGGACGTGCATGAAGATGCTGATGATCTTGTACAGGATAATTGTGCCGACAATGGCGAAGACGTAGGCGACGATAGTGGAAATAATCTGTGCAAAGAGCAGATGCGTTTCCCCGTAGAATAAGCCGTTGGCACCGGCCGGATTGACTTCCGTCGTTGCCCAGAGGCCTGTGGCGATAGAGCCCCATGTACCGCCAATGCCGTGAATGCCGAAGGCGTCGAGAGAATCGTCATACCCCAGTTTGGCTTTCAGGACGGCTACGGCAAAGTAGCAGATGACGCCGCCAATGGCACCGATGATGATTGCCGGCATGGGAGCGACGAAGCCTGCTGCCGGCGTAATAGCGACGAGACCGGCAATGCAGCCCGATGCGGCGCCGAGGATCGTCGGTTTGCCGTTCAATGCCCATTCGACGACAACCCACGTTACGGTCGCAGCAGCGGCAGCGGCCTGAGAAGCGATGAATGCGTTGGCTGCCAGTGCATTGGCGCCGAGAGCGCTGCCGGCGTTGAAGCCGAACCAGCCGAACCAGAGGAGAGCTGCGCCCAGGACAGTCATGGGCAGGTTATGAGGCAGCATGGGAATGCGGCCAAAGCCGACCCGTTTGCCGAGAAGAATGCACAGCGTCAGGCCCGATACACCGGACAGGATGTGAATGACCAGGCCGCCGGCAAAGTCCAGGGCACCCAGTTTGGCCAGGAAGCCGCCGCCCCATACCCAGTGGGCCATGGGATTGTAGATGAAAATAGCCCAGAGCAGGATGAAGACGACAAAAGCGTGAAACTTCATGCGTTCTGCAAAAGCACCGGTAATCAGAGCCGGCGTAATGACGGCAAACATACACTGAAAGGCGACGAAAGCCAGTTCCGGAATCGTTCCGTTTGCCAGGATGTTCATGCCTACTCCGGCCAGGCCTGCCTTGTCCATGGCGCCGATAAAGCCGTTAATATCGGTGCCAAAGGTCATGGTATAGCCAATTAAAATCCATTCGACAGAAATCATGGCAACAATAAAGAAGCTCTGCATAATCGTCGTCAAGACGTTTTTGTTGCGGACCATGCCGCCATAGAAGAAGCCCAGTCCCGGTGTCATGATGAATACCAGGGCGGCACTGATCAGTACCCATGCCGTGTCGCCTGTGTCAATGGCTGCCGGCTCTGCTGCCAGTGCTGCCGGAGCGGTCATAAACAGGGCAGACAGGGCCATGCTTAAGATAGTCCATAGTTTTTTCATAGTCATTTCCCCCTCAAACACGTAAAAAGACGTCGTATCAGAAGCCTGGTGATGCCAGGTTCCGGATACAGACGCCTTTGTCTGAAAAAATATATAATTGCTGTATCAACAGAATGATGAAACTGATAAAAAAGACTCTGCCAGACACGGGTACCCTTGTGCTGTCAGAGCCTCATTGCTCGGAAAACGTATTCTTTATTCTATTGATGTGTTTTATTATACGGAGAGAGACAG
>NZ_CATWFF010000241.1 GCF_958350005.1 uncultured Megasphaera sp.
AATTGATTGCGGGCCAGCAAAATAGCGCAGCCATGACGGCCAATATCACCGCTGACGATGACAGCATCACCGGGCCGGGCCTTGGAGCCAGCCGGGCGAACGCCGTCTGTAAGCAGGCCAATACCTGTCGTCGTAATAAACAGGTTGTCCACCTGCCCTTTGCCGGCTACTTTCGTATCACCGGCAACAATGCGCACGCCTGCTTCTGCTGCCGTTCTGGCCATGGCTTCGGCATAGGTTTCCAGCTTGGCCAGAGGAAACCCTTCTTCAATGACAAAGGCACAGGACAGGTACAGCGGTCTGGCTCCCATGCAGGACAGGTCATTGACAGTTCCGCAGATGCTGAGTTTGCCAATATTTCCGCCGGGAAAATCTGGCGGCGACACGATAAATCCATCAGTCGTAAAGGCAAGTTGGCTGCCGCCTACAGACAATACGGCAGCATCATCAGCCGTAAATTCGGGATTGGAAAAGTGAGCCTGAAAGACTGTATGAATCAGTTCTGCTGTCTGTTTGCCACCGGCACCGTGGGCCAGTGTAACTACATCATTCATCCTAGATTCCTCCATATTGATAATATGCCGAGCATGCTCCTTCATGAGAAACCATGCAGGCGCCGACAGGATGTTCCGGCGTACAACCCTTGCCAAATACGGGACACTGTGAAGGCGTGCATTTTCCCTGGAGCACGTCGCCGCAGCGGCAGGCTGGATTCACGTGGCCCTTCAAGGCCGGGACGGCGTATTTGCGCCGGGCATCATAGGCTCCATAGGCATCCCGCAGGCGCTGGCCGGAACGGGGAATAACGCCTAAGCCGCGCCATTCGGCATCGCACGGTTCCATGACTTCTCGCATGAGAGCCTGTCCGGATAGGCTTCCTTCTTCTGTCACGACACGGGGATAGCAGTTTTTAAAGAATGGCCTGCCCTGCGGGAATTTCACCAGAATGACCGCCAGCGCCGTCAGCAGCTCACTGGCCGTAAACCCGGCTACAACGCCGGATACGCCTTCCCTTGCCAGTTCTTCGCCGTGTTTCGTCCCCATGACGGCATCGACATGACCGGGATACAAAAAGACATCGGCACTGCCTTTCAGGACTTCATAGGCCTGGGGCATAGTCTTATTCGCCGTCAGCAGGGAAAAATTGGTCAGCCCTGCAGCAGCCGCTTCTTTTACGGCCAGACAGCTGGCAGGCGTCGTCGTTTCAAAGCCGACAGACAGGAACACGACGTCTTCCTGCCGATTGGCTTTGGCGTACTCACAGGCATCCATAGGCGAGTAGACGACTTCCACCTTCCCGCCCTGACTGCGGACATTGGCCAGACTGCCTTCTGAGCCGGGAACGCGGATCAAATCGCCAAAGGTGCAGATCGTCACATGTTTCGTCAGCGCCAGCCACCGCGCTTCGTCAATAAACTCGACAGGCGTAACGCAGACCGGGCAGCCCGGGCCGGAAATGAGCGTAACCTGGGCTGGCAGAACCTGACGGATGCCCAGGCGAAAGATTTCATGCGTGTGCGTGCCGCACACTTCCATAATCCGGACAGGCGGCCCATCATAAGACCGAATGATATTCAGGGCCTTCTGCGTACCTGCTGCGATCATATCAGATCCTCCAGAATATCATCTGCTTCGTCGCTGTCCGTATCGGTAATGCGGGCAATGGCCATACCAGCGTGAACCATGACGTAATCGCCCGGATCCAGTTCATCGAGAAGCTGGGCCGATACAGTCCGCTTCGCACCGGAAGCATCTACCAAAGCCATCCCGTTTTTTACAGAAACAACGCGTGCCGGTAATCCTACACACATAGTGAATTCCTCCTTTATACTATAAAACATGCATGGCATATACAGCCTGCCCCAAGGCCAGGCCGCCGTCATTAGGCGGTACCAGGCAATGTGTCAAAACCGTAAACTTTCTCTCCTCCAGCCCCTGCTGACACAGGCGCAGGAGAAGAGTATTCTGAAAGACGCCGCCGCTCAGGGCAACTGCCGCAAGGCCCGTATCGTGACGCACCTGGACGGCTGCCGCTGTAATCATTCCGGCCAGAGCCAGATGAAAGGCATAAGCCAGTTTCCCCGGTTCTTCCCCGGTCAGACGGCGGCGGATAATAGTCAGCACCAGATCTCCCGTCGGCAGTATCATGCGGTTCCCGTCATCCTGCAGCGGTTCGTCCGGAAGCAATTCTTCGCCATGAGCCTGTTCCCATGCTTCTGCTGCAAACTGCAGAGCCATGGCACCTTCGCCTTCAAAAGTCGACTGGCGGCACAGGCCAAGAATGGCGCTGACCGCGTCAAACAGGCGGCCTGCACTGGTCGAAATGACGCTGTTCAGATACTGATCAGCCAGGAAAAACTGGGCTGCTGCCTGCCGGGAATCACACAATCCCAGCTGCTGTATCCACTCCCTGGCTGCCTTTTTATCTCTCTTCAGTCCATCATACAGCAGGCTTACGGCAATGCGCCAGCCTTCACGGGACGCCGCATCGCCGCCGAGCTGCCGGAACGGCGCAATGGAGCCCACACGCTGAAAGCCGTCCAGACGGGCTGTCAGAATCTCACCGCCCCAGATAGAGCC
>NZ_CATWFF010000242.1 GCF_958350005.1 uncultured Megasphaera sp.
ATACTACATCGTCCTGGTTGTAGCTAGTGCCGGATACTAGCCACTCTGCGCCATTTATGATAGTATAATACTATCTTTTTCCATTACCTACAGGGGGGTATTTGTATGCTGACAATTGCGCTTGCACAAATCAACGTCCGCGCCGGCAATCCCCGGCAGAATACGGACACGATGAAACACTACATTGCCAAAGCCAAGGAAGAAGGCTGCGACATGATCATCTTTCCCGAACTGGCTATTCCGGGATATTTCATTGGCGACGTATGGGATCAGCCCGATTTCATCGACGAGTGCGTCCGTCTGGGCCGGGAAATCCAGGCTGCCTCTGACGGCATTACGATTATTTACGGCAATGTCGCCAAAGAAGAAGGGCGCGTCAACCTCGACGGCCGCACACGCAAGTATAACGCCATGTTCATTGCCAAAAACGGTCAGCTCCTGGCACCGGGCCGCTCGCCCTACCCGTTTTACATCAAGACGCTCCTTCCCAATTACCGGGAATTCAGCGATATCCGCTACTTTACGTC
Organism: uncultured Megasphaera sp.; assembly: GCF_958350005.1. GTDB lineage: Bacteria > Bacillota > Negativicutes > Veillonellales > Megasphaeraceae > Megasphaera. The sequence goes on from NZ_CATWFF010000242.1 coordinate 528, forward strand.
CCTCATGGAAGTAGCCCAGGAACGGCGGGCCTTTCCGGAAGACTTCCTCTCTCCCGTACACATCGTCTTTGATGACGGCCGCAAGCTCTGCGTAGGCCCGCTGATCTGCGAAGACAGCTGGGACGACAACTATCCCTTCAAGCCCATGTCGTACCTGGGAAAAATGTATGACATCGACTTGTTTATCAATATTTCCAGCTCCCCCTTTACACAGGGAAAAACCCAGCGTCGCCATCGCCTGTTCGGCCAGGCCATTGAAAAAACAGGCTGCCCTGCAGTCTACGTCAACTGCACGGGCATTCAGAATAACGGCAAAAACGTCTACTCCTTTGACGGCTCTACCGGCGCCTATGATAAAGACGGCTCCCTTCATTATGAATGTACCCCCTTTGCCGAAGAACTGGCTATCCTCCAGTATGATGAACAGGCCCATCAGTTTACGTCGCCAGTCCGGCCGGCTGTAGAACGAAACAACACAGCCGACATATACGCCAGTCTCCACTACGGGCTCCAGTCTTTTCTCCAGTCTACAGGGCTGCGCAAAGTCGTCATCGGCGTTTCCGGCGGCATTGACTCTGCTGTCAACGCTGCGCTGTATGCCACGGTGCTGCCGCCGGAAAACATCCTGCTCATCAACATGCCCAGCTGCTACAACTCGGATACGACGAAAAATCTGGCCCGCCAGCTGGCCGATAATCTGGGCTGCCTCTATACGGTCATTCCCGTCCAGGACAGCCTGGAACTGACGCGGCAGCAAATGGAGGATGCCCTTCTCTACAAACAGGGCCGCGAAGCAGGCCATCTGGAACTTACCAGTTTTATTGAAGAAAACATTCAGGCCCGCGACCGGAGCAGCCGTATTCTCGCCGCTGCCGCTGCCGCTTTCGGCGGTGTCTTTACGTGCAACGCCAACAAGGCCGAATCTTCCGTCGGCTACGCCACCTTATACGGCGACAGTGCCGGATTCCTGGCCGCAACGGCCGATTTGTGGAAACACCAGGTCTATGATCTGGCCCGCTATCTGAACGATACGGTCTTTCAGCGGGAAGTAGTCCCCCGCGGCAGCATCGACATCGTCCCCAGTGCCGAGTTGTCAGCCAGTCAGGATATTGACAAGGGCCAGGGCGATCCCCTGATCTATCCGTATCACGATTACCTCTTTGCCGCCTTCATTGAACGGTGGCAGCGGGCAACGCCGGAATCGGTGCTGCAGTGGTATCTGGAAGGTACGCTGGAAGAGCACATTGGCTGCTCCGTCCGCGTAGCTGATCTCTTCCCTACAGCCGAGGCCTTCATTGCCGATCTGGAACGGTGGTGGAACCTCATTGCCGGCTTTGCCGTAGCAAAACGTATTCAAAGTCCTCCCCTCCTGTCCGTCAGCCGCCGTTCCTTCGGCAACGACCTGCGGGAGTCACAGCTTAAACCGTACTATACGACGCGCTATGAAGAACTGAAACAGCAGGCCCTGTCCCGTTAAGGGCATCCTGACATGGTGTATTGTCCACCATACGCATATCTGCTGAGAGGCCCTTCCGGGCCTCTTTTGCGTATAAAAAAACGGATTCCCCTATGTGAATCCGTTTTTCAGATGAAGGTACTATGGCCGCTCCTGGTTCCTCCTTATATCAGCTTATGTTCCTTTAACATATCCTGTATCTGCTGTTTCGTCCAGCCGCTGACAGCAGCCAGCTTGTCCATGTTCTTTTCCAGTTTCCAGAGGTTTATAAGCACGCTGGTTTTTCCTTGTTTTTCGCCTCTTTTTTCGCCTCTTTTTTCTCCTCGTTTTTCCCCTAATTTCAAGCCTTTATTAAAATGTTTTTCTGCTATTCCTTCGCTCAGGTTGCACATGGTAGTCAACTCCTTTTCCATGTCTTCTGTTACTGTCTTCAAAAATCACCGCCAAGGAAAATAGCGTTTCCATTTGAGCAACAGAACTGCATTGACAATCTTTCTGCACTTCTTATATAATAGCTCCATGGCATTACACATACAACGGCAGGCGGTTAAATCTCGCCCTGGAAACGGGGTGGAG
>NZ_CATWFF010000243.1 GCF_958350005.1 uncultured Megasphaera sp.
ATGTTACATAGTATGAGGACTCCCTTGAAGAGTACCTTTGTCGTTTTGTAATGAAAAAGGAGATTATCATGCCTGAATTCCATTCCCGATTCCAGGAACTCCAGCGCCGGGTTCCTATTGATGAACATAACTGCGCCGTTCGTTTTGACGTAACGAAATGCAAGAACTGTACCTTATGTCGGCGTGCTTGTGCCAATACGCAGACGGTCATGGAATACTACAATCTGGCCAGTACGGGAGATATGCCGATTTGCGTGCATTGCGGCCAATGTGCGGCGGCCTGTCCGTTTGGTGCCATGGAAGAAGTAGATGATGTCAGCAAGGTAAAAGCAGCCATTCAGGACCCCGATAAAATCGTCATCTTCCAGACCGCTCCGGCTGTTCGCGTCGGCCTTGGCGAAGCCTTTGGCATGGACCCTGGTTCCTTTGTAGAAGGGAAAATGGTCGCTGCCCTGCGAGCTCTTGGCGGCAATTACATATTTGATACGGATTTCGGTGCCGATATGACGATTATGGAAGAAGCAACAGAACTGCTTCACCGCCTGCAGTCGGAAGAAATTCCTATTCCGCAGTTTACGAGCTGCTGCCCGGCATGGGTAGAATTTGCCGAAACCTTTTACCCTGAGCTGATTCCTCATTTATCTTCTACGAAAAGCCCGATCAGCATTTTCAGTCCTGTTATTAAAACCTGGTTTGCCCAGAAAAACAATATTGATCCGCGCAAGATCGTCAATGTCTGCGTTACGCCCTGCACGGCAAAGAAATCGGAAATTCGCTGGCCTCAGCTGAACAGTTCCTCCATATTCTGGGATATTCCCGAACTGCGAGACACAGATATCTGCATTACGACCCGGGAACTGGCCCGGTGGATTACAGACGAACATATTGATTTTGCTCAGCTGGAAGACAGCCCCTTTGACCGTGTATTTGGCCAATCTTCCGGCGGCGGCAAGATTTTCGGCAATTCCGGCGGCGTTATGGAAGCAGCTATTCGGACGGCATACTATATGTTTACCGGCCGGCCGGCACCGAAAGATTTCATTCCCTTTGAACCGGTACGCGGTTTGAACGGCGTCAAAAAGGCCAGTGTCGCCTTTGGCCATTTCGTTCTCCATGTTGCCGCTATCAGCGGACTGGGCAATGCCCGGGCCTTTATTGACGAGCTCATTGAACACGATGATTTTGAAAACTACTCCTTTATCGAAGTCATGGCCTGCCCAGGCGGATGCATTGGCGGCGGCGGTCAGCCCAAAGTAAAACTGCCGCAGGTTAAAAAAGTACAGGAAGCCCGCATGGCGTCGCTGTACCAGTCTGATGCGGATACGGATATAAAGGCCAGCTGGCAGAATCCGGAAATTGAACAGCTGTATAAAGAGTTTCTGGATGAACCGCTGTCAGAAACAGCAGAATCTATGCTCCACACGTACTTTACCGATAAGTCTGATGAATTAGGTAAGATGAAGCATTTAACGCCGGAAACCAATCCGGAATCAAAACGGTTTAAACCGCATACGGTTAATCTGGTATAGAAAAATAGAAAAACATCATTCCTGCCTTTTCCTGTCTTTCTGGAAGAGGGGAATACATAAAGAGGGTACGTACTGCCTGTCGTTATGGGCAGTACGTACCCTCTTTTACTGAAGGGCCATTCGTTTAAACAGTGCTTTCGGATCGGCAAGAGCGGCATAAAAACAGTACAGCGTAGCCATCGTATCGGCAAGGCTGTTGTGCCAGTCCGATTCAGCATAGCCATAATGGTGGGCACAATCCTGCAGTTTGGCATAGGACCGCGGCTCACGGGGCCGGGTATGGACAAAGGAGTAGGCTTCGCCTATGTCCACGTACAGGGGCTGCAGGGGACATTGTACGCCGGTATGGTACAAAATGGAAATATCCTGCATCGTACTGTAGCCGACAATGAGCTGAGCCGTTGAAAATAACTGGCTCAAATGGGGGATATACGCGTGAAATGGCGGTGCGCACTGCACCGATTCCGGCGTAATATGGTGGATTTCCTCCGTCTGCGGCCAGGAAGACAGGTGTTCCGGCTTGAAGTAGCGGTTAAACCGTGTCTTTCCCAGTCCATCTATGACAGAAACCTGTAAAATTTCATCTGTCGGCAGCAGTCCCGTCAATTCAATATCGATGACCAGTACCTTGCGGGCATCAAGAGGGTAAATTGTCTGTTTCACCTGAGAAGAAAGGCGGACGCGTTCCTTCCATTTCAGCAGGGACTTATCAAGGTGGTGCACAGCTGCCTTTTTCCTGGGAAGCGCATGATGCCCGGCCTGTTCCTGCTTTAACCATGTACAGGCTGCGGTGTAGGTGGCAAATCCCCGGGCCTTCGGCCGTTTAAAACCGCTGGTATAGCGAATATATTCATCTGTTGTCGTAAAAATACCGGTTTTCCGACCGGCACTGATGGCATAATACCGCATGAAATGCCACCTCCTTTCTGTTGCAATGCGTATATTGTACGTGGTATCTCTCTATACTGTCAATAGGAAATAGTATCTTTTTATATTCTGT